>CAJPQE010000019.1:0-20586 GCA_905372795.1 Streptococcus cristatus
TTTCAGTCATTGTTTCAAGCATGTTTGTTGCTGTGATAACAACTTTACCAGCTGCATTGACCTTAGTGATGATCATTTTTTGGTAAACTGGAACCATTTCGAATGGTACTTCGATACCCATGTCACCACGAGCGATCATGATACCGTCAGCAGCTTCAATGATTTCATCCAAGTTGTCAATACCTTGTTGGTTTTCGATTTTTGCAAACAATTGAACGTGTCCATTACCAGTTTCTTCACAGATTGCACGAACTTCGTTGACGTCTTTTGCAGTACGTACAAACGAAATCGCGATGAAGTTGATACCTTGTTCAAGACCGAAGCGGATATCGTCGTTATCACGCTCAGCAAGAGCTGGGAATGGAATTTTAGTGTTAGGGATGTTTACACCTTTTTGTTTAGCGATAACACCGTCATTTTCAACTTCAACTACAAATTCACGAGTTGCATCATCTTTTTCTACAACGCGAAGACCAAGTTTACCATCGTCAACCAATACTTGGCGACCTACTTCAACATCATCATAGATATCAAGTCCACCAGCAACGTTCAAAGCAATCACTTCACGAGTTGATTTGATTCCTTGTTTAGTTGCAACACGGATCTTTTCACCAGTTTTGTATGAGTACTCTTTTGCGTCACCTTCGAACAGTTCTGTACGGATTTCTGGACCTTTAGTGTCAAGAAGGAAACCAACTTTTTTACCAGCGATTTCTTCCGCACGTTTAACAGTTGCCATACGCTCACCTTGTTCTTGGTGGTCACCGTGTGAAAAGTTGAAACGGAAAGTGTTTGCTCCTGCTTCAATCAATTTTGCAATATTTTTAGCTGAAGCTTCAACGTCCAGTTTTTCACCCCAGTATCCATCTTCACCGAATTTTTTACCACCACGGATTTCAACCGCAGGACCCAAAGTTGCAACGATTTTTACACGTTTGTTCATGATTTTTGTGACTCCTTTATATAATTCGACCTTTATGGTCATGTTACCAAATTAATGAAAGTTGATTAGGACAAGCTCTTGTTCAAGCTAGCGAGTTCAAGATCAGCTTTGTGTGGGTTGTTCACCACAATCTTGCCATCTTCAGTCAAGCTAAACAAAGCTCCTTCTTCTGCTGTACCAAGAATTGGATTTTCAACCATTTTTTCGTTACGGATACCAACAGCGACACCGCCGATTCCTTGTTTAAGGAGTTTAACAGCGTGTGCACCCATTCGTGATGCCAATACACGGTCACGCGCAGTTGGAGAACCACCACGTTGGATATGTCCAAGCTCAGTTACACGAAGGTCACTAGTGTCTCCAGCTTCCTTGAGTTTCTTACCAAATTCATCGGCAGACATAACTCCCTCAGCCAAAACGATGATGTTGTGTTTTTTACCGCATTCATAACCAGCTTTGATACTAGCTACGATATCTTCCATCTTGAAGCCTTCTTCAGGAATGATGATTTCGTCAGCACCTGTTGCAATACCTGCCCAAAGAGCGATATCACCAGCGTTACGTCCCATTACTTCAACAACGAAAGTACGACGGTGACTGGATGATGTATCACGAATCTTATCAATCGCATCCATTGCAGTAGTTACTGCAGTGTCAAATCCAATCGTGAAATCAGTACCAACGATATCGTTATCGATAGTTCCTGGAAGTCCGATAGCTGGGAAACCATGCTCCGTCAAGCGCATAGCTCCGTGGTAAGAACCGTCTCCACCGATAACAACGACACCTTCGATACCGTGTTTTTTCAACTGCTCAATCCCTTTAAGTTGGCCTTCAAGTTGTGCAAACTCAGGGTAACGAGCAGAGTGAAGGAAAGTACCACCACGTGAAATGATGTCTCCTACTGAAGCAGCATCAAGTGGATAAATTTCACCGGCAACCATACCTGCGTACCCATCATAGATACCAAAAACTTCCATTCCTTCTGAGATTGCTTGGCGAACTACTGCACGGATGGCAGCATTCATACCAGGGGCGTCTCCACCACTGGTCAAAACAGCAATACGTTTCATTTCGTAATATGCTCCTTTATCTTTTTAACATTCTTATAGATTATACCACAATCAGAATAAAAATTCTCTTATTTTCCTGATTTTTTACCGAAAAACCGTTTTCATGCTGTAATTTTCTAGTTCAGCTTGAAGTTGGTCTGATTTTTGAACTTGAAAGCCTGATGCAGGAACCGTTTTCTTCTCATTCTCATAGCGTAGCACCACGGGAATATCCCCTGGGTATCGCTGCAGAATCTCCGCAATCTGCCTGTCGTTACTAGTATCAGCTAATTGGATCCAAAAGCGTTCTGAGCTTGCTTTTTCCACCTCTGCTAGAACCATCTGTAGTCGACCATCCCTCTCCTGAATTTTTCCAGTCAGATAGTAATAGCCTTTTTCTTGGATTAGTTGAGCAAAGCGGCGGTAAACCTCCGGAAATAAAGTGACATCCAACTTTTTCTTCGTATCCGTCACTTGCATAAAGGCCATGTTTTCACCATTTTTTGTGCGAATAACTTTGATAGACTGGACTTCAACTAGAATGGTCGCCTTACTATTATCGGCCAACTCTTCAATCCAGATAAAAGGATGATGGGCTTTCTTGGTTAGGCTAATGAGCGGGTGATCACTAAGGCCAATTCCAATCAGGGCTTGCTCCTGCTCAAACTTTTCTGCAGCAGTAAAATCCTCGGCGTCCGTCCATGAATAGCTAGTATCAGCAAATAAACTCCCCAGCTCATCCGCAAAGACAAAAAGATTCGGTAGATTGTGCAAAATCTTCTGGCGATTGGGCTCAAAAACATCAAAGAGCCCTAATTGCACCAAAGGACTTAAAAGTGGCAACTTATGATAACTCTGAGGCAGACGTAAAATGAAATCTTCCACACTGCTGAAGGGATTCTTTTGACGCTCTTCTATGATCCAGAAAGCAAAATCCCTTGGCAAGCCCTTGATATTTTTCAGGCCAAGATAAATTTTCCGATCCTGAAACTTATCTTTATAGGGAATGTTGTGGATGGTCAATGGAGCCAGTTCGAAGCCAGTTCCAAGTGCATCCGTGATATAGTCCGAGCTCGAGTAGTTGAGCATAACATCAAAGAAGATGTCTGGATAATGAGCCTTGAAATAGGCCAACTGAAAAGCTAGAGCCGAGTAAGCATAGGCATGGCTGCGGTTGAAGCCATAACCGGCAAATTTCTCCATGACCGCAAAAACTTCCTTGGCCTTGGTCTCTGAGTGCCCCAATTTGATAGCTCCCCTGACAAATTCTTCCTCCATTTTATGCATTTCAACAGCATTTTTCTTGCCCATCGCCCGTCGTAAAATATCGGCCTTCCCTAGACTAAAACCACCAAAACGCTGGGCGACCTGCATGACCTGCTCTTGGTAAAGCATGATACCATAGGTTGGAGCCAAGATATCCTCCAAGCTCGGATCAATCATCTCCACGCGCTCTCGACCATGCTTACGCTTGACAAAGTTATCAATATAGTCACTAGCGCCGGGACGATTGAGAGAGGTGGTAGCCACTACTTCTTCAAACTGGACGGGTTGGACTCTTTTCAAAAGACTGATGGCACCTGCTTGTTCAAACTGGAAAATACCCTTGGTATTGCCCGCTGCAAAGAGGCGTAGAGTTTCCTCGTCCTCCAAGTCAATGCGAACAATATCAATATCAACTCCGTATTTGTCTAGAGCTGCTTCTTTCATCCGCTGGACAAAGGTTAAATTGCGCAGGCCCAGAAAGTCCATCTTAAGCAGTCCATTGCTTTCGACACCGTGGGCATCGTACTGGGTGATATACATGTCTTCCCCATATTTTAAAGGAATCTGATTGGTCAAATCATCGTCACTCATGACAACACCAGCCGCATGTATTGAGGTCTGACGTGGATTTCCTTCGATTTTTTTGGCAATTTCAAAGGCCTTCTGATATTCTAGTTTGCTATTGATAATCTGACGAAAAGCTATATTGCGCTCATAAGCAGTGGTTAAGTTGTCTCGAAAGCCGATTTTTTTGGTCATATTGGTCAGCTCGTACTCTGGCAAACCAAAGCGCTTAAAGACATCTCGGATGGCCTGCTTAGCCCCAAAGGTTGAGTAGGTCACAATCTGAGCTGCATGCATGCTACCATAGCGATCTCGGACATAGCGGATAAACTCCGGCCGATACACATCAGGAATATCAATATCAATATCGGGCATGGTATAGCGCTCTAGATTTAGGAAACGTTCAAACAGCAGGTTCTTTTCTACTGGATCAATGCCAGTAATCTCCAAAGCATAGGCCACCAAACTGCCAACTGCAGAGCCACGTCCCATCCCCATATAATAACCTTGACTACGACCAAAGCGCAGCAAATCCCAGACAATAAGGAAATAATCATCAAAGCCCATCTGATGAATGACATCCAGCTCCTGATACAGCCTTACTTGATAGACTTCCCCTGCAAGTCCCCGCTTGGCCAATCCTGCCTCAGCTAATTCCCTCAGCTCTTCTACAGCAGGACGCTCAGGATTGAAGCGCGGAAGCTTCAACTCGGTGTTAATTTCATAATGAACATTAGCTATCAATCGCTCTAAGTTGGTCAAACTCTCTGGAAAGTTTTCAGCGAAAGCTTCTTCTAAAGAGGCTGGCGCTAATAAAAATTCATGGTTTGACAGATGGCCGACCTCTCGCAGGCTGATATTATCCCGAATCGCCCTCAGCATTTGCAAGGTTTCTAAATCTCCTTGCTCAAAGTAGCGAACCGTATGCAAGGGCAGGACTGGTCTAGTCAATTCCTGCCTTGGCGTATCTGGAAAGACACCAACGTAAAAGTCCAAGCCCAGATCAAGCTGATCCAAACCTTCAAAGATTGGTACAATCAGAGCCAGCCCCTTAAAAAGATGTTGAAAGTCTTCCCAATTTTGACGATTCATCATTTTTAGAGTCGAAATCTTCATCAAATTGCGATAACCCTGACTATCCAAGGCCAACAGTCTCAGATTGAGAGGATTTCCATCTTTATAAATTTCCATTTCCAGACCTAGCAAGGGCTGAAGTCCTGCCGCTTTTGCCTCCTCTAGAAAATGATAAGCCCCATAAAGATTGTCCACATCCATCATGCCCAAACTTTTGTAGCCCAAGTCCTTGGCCCGTTGAACATATTTTTTGATAGAGACTAAACTATCCATAAAGCTATAAACAGTCTTGGTATCTAGTTGCGTAATCACAAAATTCTCCTTGATACAGCTACGATAAATGATGCCTACTAGTAAGAAGAAGGCAGAAAAAATGCGTTTCCACTTCTTTATTTTTTCGTTTTGCTGAAAATCTATCCCAAGCTCTAACTAGTCTATCTCTTCTTAACCTTCGTCAGTCAAGTAAGTAGAACAAGAACTAATTTCAGCATTCCTACTTCTATTATACCTAAATTTCTGTAAAGAAGAAACTCAGAGTCTTTTATATTCGGCGACTGTGTTTAACCAAAATAAAAAAACGAGACAGAACTAAATTCTTTCAAAATTTAATTCTGTCCCATCCCGTATCAAATTATTATTTACGAGTTGATTTACGTTCATTGATCGTATGAGCTAGGAGAACTTCGCGCTCTTCCAACTCTTCTTTATGCATAATCTTTGTCAGCATCCGCATACTAATCGCACCGATGTCATACAGAGGTTGTCCGATAGTAGACAGATTAGGGCGAGTAAAGCGAGCAATTTGCGAATCATCGCTAGTAATGATTTCAAAGTCTTCAGGAATACGAACACCTCGATCAGCCAAACCATTAAGCAAACCTGCTGCCAACTCATCTCCGGTCACAAAAGCCGCCGTTGCCTTTGAAGCAATCAGACGTTCAGCTAGATGATAACCGTCATCGTAGCTATACTTAGACTCGAAAACCAAGCCTTCGCTGTATGAAATTTTCTTGCCCTTCAGAGCTTCTTTGTAGCCAGACAAACGGATTTTACCATTGATATCATCTACCAAAGGACCGCTGACAAAAGCAATTTTCTTGTTGCGTTTAGCCAATAGTTCCACAGCATCAACGGTTGCCTGTTTATAATCAATATTGACACTTGGTAACTGATGTTCTACATCCACCGTGCCCGCTAGAACCACTGGTGTCCGTGAACGTGAAAATTCTGAACGAATTTTCTCTGTCAGATGGTAGCCCATAAAAATAATACCATCTACTTGCTTAGAGAAAAGGGTATTAACAACCGAAACTTCCTTGTCATCATCTTCATCGCTGTTTGCCAGGACGATATTATACTTATACATTTCGGCAATATCATCAATCCCTTTGGCTAAAGTAGAGAAGTAACTATTCGTGATATTAGGAATTACAACACCAACAGTGGTCGTCTTTTTGCTGGCCAAACCACGGGCAACTGCATTAGGACGATAGTCAAGACGTTCAATTACTTCTAGTACTTTTTTTCGTGTATTTTCTTTTACATTCTTGTTACCATTTACAACTCGGCTGACTGTCGCCATTGAAACTCCCGCTTCACGGGCGACATCATAAATGGTTACTGTGTCGTCTGTGTTCATATAGTTTCCTTTCTTTTGTTGAAAATATCGTTTTCATTTTTCTACACTTATCATTGTATCACTAATTGTAAACACTTTCAAGTATTTTAGCGCACAGATATGAAAACTTTTTCATTTTTTATTTACACGAATCACAGGAAATAAGTTATTGATTCAAAATAGTTTAAACTCAATAAAAAATCGGCCCAAAAGCCGATTTTTTATTGATAGCATTTAAAGCTCCTTGTGCATCAACCAGAATTTCGTAGCCCTGTCGCAATTCCATTGATGGTAATGTGGATCAAACGTTCTTGTTCTGGTGAAAGTTCTCCTCGGCGCTGACGCTTGATCAGCTCAAGCTGGATATAGTTCAAAACATTGAAATAAGGCATACGATAGTTCAAGCTATCCTTGAGATAGGCATTTTCTGCTAAGAGCTCGTCATGGCCTTCAATCGCCAAGATAACATCCTTGGTCAACTGCCATTCATCTAGGATTGTATTGAAAATATCGCGTACATTTTGGTCTTCACAAAGTTGCGCATATTCAAAAGCGATATTCATATTAGATTTGGACAGCACCATATCAACATTTGACAAGAGGGACTGGAAGAATGGCCATCTCTGATACATAAATTGAAGGAAGGCCAGATTCTTTTCAGGATCTTCATCGATAAATTCTTTGAAGCTAGAGCCAACGCCATACCAACCAGGGAACATAACCCGACTTTGAGACCATGAGAAGACCCAAGGAATGGCTCTCAGGCCGCCGATTTCAGTTATCGTTTTACGGGCCGCTGGACGAGAACCGATATTAAAGCTAGAAATGGCCTTAATAGGACTAGACTCAAAGAAGTAATCGTAGAAACGTTCGTCGCCAAAGACTAGATCGCGATAGATTTGGTAGCTTCGATCGACCACTCGATCCATCACTCTCTCATATTCATTGCTCGTATTACTATCACTCTTCTTATAGCTTATCATACGGTTAATAGCTGCCGATACGAGCATTTCCAGATTGTAGTAAGCAGCGTCCTTATTACCATATTTATTGCCGATAACCTCACCCTGCTCTGTCAGGCGGATACGATCATTGATACTCCGCAATGGTTGTGAAGTGATTGCCTCATAGGTTGGGCCACCGCCACGACCGACAGTTCCTCCACGACCATGGAAGAAGGTAATCTTGACGCCAAACTTATCACCAATAGCTGTCAGTTGTTGCTGAGCCTTGTAGAGAGTCCAGCAAGATGATAAGTAGCCACCGTCTTTGTTACTGTCAGAGTAGCCCAGCATGATTTCTTGGTAATTATTTTTAGACGCGATCCATTTTTGAGCAATTGGCAGAGATAGATATTTCTCCATAGTATCGCAGGAGTTATCCAAGTCCTCAATCGTTTCAAACAGAGGAACAATCTGCACACGCGCACCTTCTTCATCGATCAAGCCGACTTCCTTGAGCATAATCGCCAACTCTAGCAGATCTGATACACTAGTTGAATGGGAAATAATATTTTGCTTGATAACATCTTCGCCAATCGCATCCTTAAGCTGACGAGCCGTCTTGAAAATCTCTAATTCCTTTTGTAGAAGTTCAGATTTAGGTGCATGAGTGGCTGACAGGACCCGTGGATCCTCCAGAAGCTGCTTGAGAAGGACTTGGCATTTTTCTTCCTCTGACAAGCTGCTGTAATCCTCCACAATATTAGCAGAAGCCAAGAGTTCAGCCACACAAGCCTCATGGACACTAGAATCCTGACGCATATCAATGCTGGCCAAGAAGAAGCCAAAAATGTCAACTGCTTGGAGCAATTCAGTAAGTTCTCCAGTCACCAGAGCTTGTCCATTATGCTCTAGTAAAGAATCACGAATAACTAGAAGATCTTCCTTAAACTCTTGTGCATTCTTATAAGATGGAAGTTGTTCTTTTCGTAATTCATCTAAACTACCACTAAGTTTAGACTGGATATAATTTGGAATGATTTCTCTACCATTATGGCTGACTGAAGTGGCTGAATTTTCATGCAGGACTGCTTCAGCTTTATCAGCCAAACGATGTCCTTCACCAGAGAAATTACCTTCTTTCAGATAAAGCAAGGTCTGAATCAACTTGGACTGAATATAATGAAAGGCACGGCGATAAGGCTCATTTTCCCGATAAACAGACTTGTCGCTTGACAAAGCTGCCATCTTGGCTACAGCTTCACTTGTTTTTGAAAGATTAGTAGACAGGGAGAAGTTACGATAGAGCGTATAAACCTTGTCAATGTAGTAATTCAGAATAACTTCGCTCTGTACTGTTGCAGACAATTTCAGAGTTTCAGCGGTTACAAATGGATTTCCATCACGGTCACCACCAATCCACATTCCCATGGTGATCGGCTTAGGATTTTCCAAATGGATTCCTTTTTCTTCTGCCAAGCGTTTATACTCTAGCATTAGGTTCGTGATTGCCTGAAGAAAAGAACTGTTATAGTATTCCATAACATTAGTAATTTCATTGGTAACCTTAAGTTTCTTTTCCCGAATCATGTCGGTCTGCATCATCAGCTCGATATAGCGACGGAGATTGGCTAGCCATTTCTTTTCGTTCACCAGACCAGCTTTAACATCACGATGCTGGCGCAACAGTGTGTGAATATGATTGGTCAAATCCAACATGGTCTTGCGCTGAACCTGAGTCGGATGAGCAGTCAAAACAGGAACAACATTTAGATTTTCCAAGATTTCTTGTGCATTTTCTCGTGTTGAAACCAAATCAATCGTCGTCGAAAGCTTACCAAGGTAGTCTTGATCGATATTATTTTGATGATTGATCTCATAAGCCAAGTCAACATCTTCAGAAATATTGATGAGCAGAGGTAAAATAGCAAAATAGCGTGAGATATAGACCATATCATCCGTGGATAATTCTTCTACTACTGCTTTCAGCTCTTGGTATTTAGATTGAACTGCCAGTTCTTCAATCATGGAGATTTTAGCAAAAGTGTCAGGACTGAGAATATCCCGGGTAATATCTACCAGCAAGTCCGTTAAAATAGAAACTTCTTCTCGAATCATTTCTTTATTGCTATAATTTTCTAATTTTGTAAATGACATTATTTACACCTTTCTATTGTTGAAGAGCTAACATACAAGAAGATCTTTTAGGATTGACTTACTTCTAGTTCCTGATACATGGCATTTCGTCGCTCATTGGCATCAATATTTAAAACAAAGGCAATGGCAACTGATAGAACCAATAAACTGTTTCCCCCCTGAGATAAGAATGGGAAGGTTACACCGGTTGAAGGAATCAAGCCCGAAATACCACCAATATTAACAAAGGTTTGCATCAGAATCATACCGCCAATTCCCAAAGCCATCATAGAGTTAAATGGATCCTTGGCTCTTGTACCTACGAGAATAATTCGTAAAATCAAGAAAAAGAGCAGGGCTAAAATTAAAGTGGCTCCAAAGAATCCGACTTCTTCAATAACGATCGAGAAAACAAAGTCTGTATGAGCCTCTGGTAGGTAACCTCGTTTTTCGATGGAGTTTCCTAACCCTAAGCCAAACCAACCACCGTTACTCATCGCATAGTAAGAATTGGCCAACTGATGACCTGAGCCAGACAAATCGTCAAATGGATTGAAAAAGGCACTAAAACGCTTTGCGACATACCCAAAAACAGGAACTTGCTCAACACGCTTGACACCTATCAACCAAATACTCGCTAAAACTGCTGCCGACCCTCCTACAACAGCACCAAGCATGGTCGAGAACCATCTGTAAGCAACTCCGCTGGTGGAAATTACAATCAAAACTGTTAAGAGCAAAATGGTCGCATTTCCTAAGTCGGGCATGATAACCACCAGGCCTATCAAGAAAGCAACAATAACCCGCCAATCCGTAACAGCACGCGGAATCAACTGATTAAAGGTGATTGCTTGATAATCATATACTTCTATTTGTTCTTGTTTCTTAGAAAACTGTAGGGCCAAATACCAGACCAAAATAATCTTCAGATATTCTGCCGGCTGAGCAGTAACTGGGCCGATTTTTAGCCAACCGTGTGCCCCATTGATCGTTCCTGTGATAAAGCGTGAGAGTAAAAGCAGAATAATTTCAGCTATGATAACAAATGTAATCACTCCTGGCCTCTTCAGAAAATCCAGCTTCATTCGGTAAATAATCCCAATCATCACCAAGCTGAAAAGCCAAAAACCTGCTTGAGTGGCGACCATTCGAAAACTATTGAGCCCATTTTGAATGAGGATAGGGCTCGTCGTGGAATAAACGACAATCAAGCCAATGCCAGATAACAGCATGTACGGAATCAAAATTGAGTAATTCAATAAATGCTTTTTGTCAATTTTCATATTTCACCAATTTATTCTAAAAATTCAAACTTCATTATACCACTTTTTGATTCGAAAAAAAAGCATTAGGATGGCCTCAATAGATATTTACTTATTTATCGCCCCAAAAATCCAATTATTTCAAATTGTTTTATCTTCTATTGCAATCAGATTACATTTTCGTATTTCGCTGGAAATATAGATAAATACTTTGCTTTTCTATTTATTTTACGTTACAATGAAACAGTATGAGAAAAAGGATTAAACCGCTTGCACTCTTGCTATTCTTTGTTTGCTTTATTCTATATATCGTCATAAGCAAGCACCATCTTGATGTGCAAATTAAACAAGCCCAAACAAAAAAAACTCAAGTCAGTCAGGTGACAACCAAGAAAAAAAAGGAGGAAACTCCTTCAGACGAACCTGAGGAAGAATTGCTTAATAAGCCTATCGTTGACCTTTCCGGTTGGCAATTGCCCAGCGAAATAGACTATGATACCTTATCAACAAATATTTCTGGTGCTATCATTCGCGTGCATAGTGGAGCTCAAGCAAAAAAAGAAAATGTTGCCACTCATTTAAACGGACTTGACAAATCATTTGCCACCCATATCCAAGAGTTTCAAAAACGGGGGATTCCTGTGGCTGTGTATGCTTATATAGCAGCAGGCAATATCAAAGAAATGGAAAAAGAAGCTGAAAGCTTCTACAAGGCATCTTCGAAATATAAACCTACCTTTTACTGGCTTGATGTTGAAGAAAAGACTATGGGCGACATGAACGCAGGAATTGAGGCTTTTCGTGCCAAGCTTGAAAGTCTTGGAGCTCAAAATATTGGTATCTACATCGGTACCTATTTCATGGAAGAGCATAGTATCTCAACTGAGAAATTTACTGCCGTTTGGATTCCAACTTATGGCTATAATGACGGCTACTATAACGCTGCTCCAAATACTGAACAGCCCTATGACCTACATCAATACACCTCAGAAGGTAAATTGGAAGGTTTCCCACATAACTTAGACCTCAATCAGCTCTCTCCTGTACAGGATAAAAAAGAGACCTATAAAAAATTATTTTCAACACCAAAATAAAAAAGATGCAAGATAATTGTTAGGAAATCTTGTATCTTTTTTTCTCTGTACAAGATATTTTTCTTGCTTTTTTCAGAAAAGTATGTAGCTTTATGGTACAATAGTCTAATGAAAAAACTTGTAGGGAGATATTATGATTTCATGGATTGCTAGAGTTTTAAAAGGAATGATTATCGCACTTGGCTTCATCTTGCCAGGTGTGTCTGGCGGTGTATTGGCCGCGATTTTGGGGATTTATGAGCGAATGATTCGCTTTTTAGCCCATATCAAAGAAAATTTTATCGAGAATGTTCTCTACTTCACTCCTGTGGCTATTGGGATGGTTTTAGGGATTGCAGCCTTCTCCTATCCAGTCAATCTCTTGCTGGATAATTACAAGGTTATCGTTCTCTGGGGCTTTGCTGGAGCCATCATCGGCACCATTCCCAGCCTGATCAAAGAATCCGTCAAGGAATCCGACAGAGATCGAGCTGATACTGTTACCTTCTGGCTTAGTTTCATCTTATCAGGGATCTTTCTTTACTCGCTGAATGGAATGGTGGGTACACTGCCAGCTAACTTCTTATCCTTTGTTTTAGCAGGTGCTCTTATCGCTTTAGGAATCTTGATTCCGGGACTCAGTCCTTCAAATCTGCTATTGATTCTAGGACTCTATTCTCCCATGCTGACTGGATTTAAACGCCTGGATTTATTTGGCACCTTCCTGCCAATCGGTATCGGTGGCGCTCTGGCTCTGATTCTCTTTTCAAAAGCCATGGATTACATTTTGAAGCATTATCATTCCCGCGTTTACCATTTTATCATTGGCATTGTATTATCCAGCACCTTGCTCATTGTTCTCCCTCAAAGTGGCAACAGTGAGAGCATTAATTATGCAGGCGTATCCATTTTCACACTTGTTCTTGCTGCCTTTTTCTTTGGATTAGGTATCTGGCTAGGAATTTGGATGTCCCAATTAGAAGAGAAATATAAATAATGGCTAAAAAGACAAAATTCAAAAAAACACTGGTTGAGCAAATTTTAAACAAGGCAAAGATTGAGCACCAAGGCTTGCAAATTAATGCTTTAGATGATAGCCTGACAGAGGAATTTGACCGCTCGCAAATTTATAAAACACTGGCTTTAAACGGAGATAAAACAGGAACAGTCATTGGCATCCTGCCTATCACCGAACATCTGTCGGAAAAGAAATTAGCAAAAATTTCAGGCAATAAAAAAGTCAGCATGATTCCGCAGAAAGATTTAGAAAAAACGACTGGTTACATCCATGGCGCTAATAATCCTGTCGGCATTCGCCAAAAACACTCCTTCCCCATTTTCATCGACCAAACGGCTCTAAGTCGCGAAAGTATTATTGTTTCTGCTGGCGAGGTTGGCCGTAGCATCCAGATCAAGGCTCAGGATTTGGCTGACTTTGTTCAAGCGCAGTTCGCAGACTTGAAAGAGGACTAGGCTATTCGCTTCAAAAGGAAAAAGGATCTTGATATGAAATTGTATTTTATCCGACATGGAAAAACCGAATGGAATCTAGAAATGCGTTTCCAGGGGGCAAGCGGAGATTCTCCACTGCTAGCGACATCCATTGACGAGCTCAAGCGTTTGGGCAAGCATTTATCAGACGTTCAATTCGATAAAATCTACTCTAGCGATTTGCCTCGCGCTTACCATTCTGCAGAAATTATCCAAAGTGAAAATCAGTATCAAACCGACATTGTTTCGACTCCTGAACTAAGAGAGTGGGCTCTTGGAAAACTAGAAGGAGCCAAAATTGCTACTGTAGAAGCCACTTATCCTCAGCAGATTTGGGCTTTTCGCCACGATCTATCCCAGTTTGATCACCAACTATTTGATGCAGAATCTGTCGCTCAAACTACCAATCGGACAATTTCCTTCGTTAAGTCTCTCAAAGGGAAAGGTTATCAAAATGTCTTGATTGTCGGACATGGAGCCAACCTAACTGCCAGCATTCGTCGCCTGCTCGGTTACGAAACATCTTTGCTCCGTAAGGACGGAGGCTTAGCCAATGCTAGCGTCACCATTTTGGAAACAGACGATTTTGACTCTTTCAAGTTACTTACTTGGAACAACTTAGATTACATGCTAACTGATGAAACTGCGAATCTTTAAACATCGCAGTTTTTCTATTTTTATCAATAATTATTGCTGAATTTCCTTTTATTTTGTGATAGAATAGAAGGGAAAGCCTTAGGAGGAAGAAAATGACTACTGAACATATTGAAGAACTAAATGACCAGCAGATTATTCGCCGTGAAAAAATGGCCGCGCTGGCTGAGCAAGGAATTGATCCTTTCGGAAAACGTTTTGAACGCACTGCAAATTCTGCTCAACTTAAAGAAAAATATAGCGACAAATCCAAAGAAGAATTACATGAATTAAACGAAAAAGCAACTATTGCTGGTCGTTTGATGACTAAACGTGGAAAAGGGAAAGTCGGCTTTGCCCACATCCAAGACCGTGAAGGCCAAATCCAGATTTACGTTCGTAAGGACGAAGTTGGTGAAGAAAACTATGAGATTTTCAAAAAAGCTGACTTGGGTGACTTCTTGGGAATTGAAGGTGATGTGATGCGCACAGATATGGGAGAACTCTCTATCAAAGCAACACATATTACTCACCTTTCAAAAGCTTTGCGTCCCCTTCCAGAGAAATTCCACGGTTTGACAGATGTGGAAACCATCTACCGCAAACGTTATTTGGATTTGATTTCTAACCGCGAGAGCTTTGAACGCTTTGTCACTCGTTCAAAAATCATCTCAGAAATTCGTCGCTATCTTGATGGACAAGGCTTCCTTGAAGTTGAAACACCTGTTCTCCACAACGAAGCAGGCGGCGCTGCTGCTCGTCCATTCATTACTCACCACAATGCTCAAAACATTGACATGGTACTGCGGATTGCAACTGAGCTTCACTTGAAACGCCTTATCGTCGGTGGTATGGAACGCGTCTATGAAATTGGCCGTATCTTCCGTAACGAAGGGATGGACGCCACTCATAATCCTGAGTTCACATCTATCGAGGTTTACCAAGCCTATGCGGACTTCCAAGACATCATGGACTTGACAGAAGGCATTATCCAACATGCTGCTAAGGCAGTTAAGGGTGATGGTCCAGTCAACTACCAAGGCACTGAGATCAAGATCAACGAGCCATTTAAACGTGTTCATATGGTAGATGCCATCAAGGAAATCACTGGCGTAGACTTCTGGCAAGATATGAGCTTTGAAGAAGCTGCTGCCTTGTCTAAGGAAAAGAAAGTGCCGCTTGAAAAGCACTTCACCGAAGTAGGCCATGTCATCAATGCTTTCTTTGAAGAATTTGTTGAAGAGACCTTGATTCAGCCAACCTTTGTCTACGGTCATCCCGTTGCTGTGTCACCTCTGGCTAAGAAAAACCCAGAAGACCCACGCTTCACGGACCGCTTTGAGCTCTTCATCATGACCAAAGAATATGCTAATGCCTTCACTGAGCTGAACGATCCAATTGATCAATTATCTCGTTTTGAAGCACAAGCAAAAGCTAAAGAACTTGGCGATGACGAAGCGACAGGTATCGACTATGATTACGTTGAAGCCTTGGAATACGGTATGCCACCAACTGGAGGCCTCGGAATCGGTATCGACCGTCTCGTAATGTTGCTCACAGATGTAACTACGATTCGCGATGTATTGCTTTTCCCAACAATGAAGTAATCTCAAACTTACACAAGTTTAAAAAACAAATCCCGCTGGAATTCCAGTGGGATTTTTCACATGACAAAAAGTCTGGTTTCCCAGACTTTTGCTAATATTATTCATATCTCAGCGCTTCAATCGGATCTAATTTAGATGCTTTATTAGCCGGCAAGATACCAAAGACAATCCCAACCATGGCTGAGAAGACAAGGCTTCCAACTGCTGCAGTGACAGAGACAACTGGTGGGCCTCCAAATACGTTTTCAGGCACGACTGCAGCTAGCAGAGCATTGATTCCATAGGCAAGGCTAAGACCAAGCAGGCCACCGATAAGGGTCAATACCATGGATTCAATCAAGAACTGCGTGAGAATATTTCCACGCGTTGCTCCAAGAGCTTTTCGCAAACCAATTTCCCGTGTCCGCTCTGTAACGGATACCAACATGATATTCATCACACCGATACCACCAACAAAGAGGGAAATCCCTGCAATAGCTCCGATAACACCGGTCATAGTTCCTGTGATTTGATTGTACTGCTCCAGCAAGGTATCCATATTTAGGATTTGATATTCTCCTTGACGAGCTCCTGAAAGAGCCGTCAATTCTTTGGCCGCTTCTACACCTACTTCGTTGATACGATCCACTTCTGGCACATAGATATAGACAGTTGAGATTTCATCTGTATGAAATTCAGATGCCACCTGTGTATTCGCCATCAAGGCGCTACCTGAGCTCATACTCATGCTCTGACCAGCATTGGGATCCTTATAAATTCCAACAACCCGATAGTTACTGTCACCGACTGAAACTATTTTATTTAGGGCTTCTGCACTACTTCCAAACAGGCTGGTTGCCACTGTTTCATCAATCATCATCACATTAGAAAAACTTTGATAGTCACTAGGCAAGAGAGTCCGTCCAGCTAAAATCTCATATTTTCTAATTTTAAAGAATGTGGCATTCACACCCGTAATGTTGACCTTATCAGACTTCTTGTTTTGGTAAGAAAAGTCAGCTGTCGAACCATTGGTCACATAATAGCCCTTGACTCCGTCAATCTTCAATAGTTCCTTAACCCAAGACTCTTGGACAACAGGTGGTTCCTCTAGTATCTCACTATCTGCATCTTGACCACCATTGACCTCCATCAAATTAACTCCCATCGTATAATTATTTTTAGTAGGAGAATAAAGCAAGCTGACATACTTCTGTTCTTTTGTGATGCTCTTAGTAACTCCCTGTTGCATTCCATTTCCCAGTGCCAAGATAACGACAACAGACGCAACCCCGATGATAATCCCAATCATGGTCAGAAAAGCCCGCATCTTATGCCCAAGAATGGAACTAATGGCAAATTTAAAATTTTGCATTAATCACGTTCCTCCTTCTCAGCACTATCTGAAGAGATGACTCCATCACGAATGACAATCTGACGCTTAGCATAGGCAGCAATTTCAGGTTCATGAGTAACCATGATAATCGTTTTTCCCTCAGCGTTCAACTCCGTCAAGAGTTCCATGATTTGCTCTCCAGTTTTGGTATCGAGGGCTCCTGTCGGCTCGTCGGCAAGAATAATCGAAGGATTGTTTACCAAGGCCCGCGCAATCGCAACACGTTGCTTCTGTCCCCCAGACAACTCTGATGGCAAGTGGGTCATACGAGTACCCAAATCTACTTTTTCTAAATACTGCTTAGCCAGATTTTTGCGACTTCCTTGTGACGCCCCTGCATAAATCAGCGGGAGTTCCACATTTTGAAGTGCGTTTAATTTAGACAAGAGGAAAAATTGCTGAAAAACGAAGCCGATTTGATTATTTCGAACCTTAGCTAATTTCTTATCACCCAAGTTTGCAACATCTTCATTTTCTAAAAAATACTCGCCAGTAGACGGACGATCCAACATCCCGATAATATTCATCAGGGTAGACTTCCCGGAACCAGACGGCCCCATGATAGCCACAAACTCGCCCTCTTCAACTGTCAAATTGATATTTTTTAAGACTTTAAGTTCTTGATCACCATTCCGATAGGTTTTATTAATATTTCGTAGATCAATGAGTTTTTTCATCCGCTTTCACCTCTTGACCATCTTTCAAGCTATCTGTTGGATTGGTGATAACTTTACTGTCTTTTGTCAAACCAGATGAGATTTCTTGATTTTCAGCATCAGCATTTCCTAAGGTCACTTCCACTTTCTTCGCTTTACCTTTTTCGACAGTCCAAACGTAGTTCTTGTCTCCGTCTGAGATGATACTGCTTGCTGGTACAAGAATCCCTTTTGTATTGTTTTTCACTTCAACGCTGACAGAGAAACCTTGCTTCAAATCACCAATTTCACTTGTAATATCGACTGTAAATGGATATTTTGCAGAGGAAGCTGCGCCACCTGTATTGGTTGATGAAGCTTGCTGTCCATCCTTAGGATAGTTGGAAATATAGCTAATTTTACCTGTCCATTTTTTATCTGGATACACTTTTGAGGTAATGGTTACTTCTTGTCCAACTGACAAATTAGCCAGATTGTACTCAGAGAGTTCTCCCTTGATTTGAAGACTGCCGTTGCTGACAATGTGCACCAAGGTTTGGTTAGTTCCTGTTGTGGATTTGGATACATCGCGATTTACTTCTACTACTGTTCCCTCAACAGTGCTTGTAACAGTCGCTGCATTCAACAAAGCTTGTGCTTTGTTCATATTGTCCACAGCGTCTGAACGTGCATCACGCAAATCAGCCAGTTGAGAATCGACGGTACGTTGAGCAGAAGCAAGGGACTTACTATCCGTCTCTTCATCGCCAGTTTTTTCTACTGTCGCCCCATTAGTCTGTAAGTCATTAATCTGACGGTCAGCCTTATTGACAGCACGAACTGCTGCATCATAATTTGCTTGAGCTTCTGTGCTCTTATATTGAACAAGTGCTTGTCCTACAGCTACTTGGTCGCCAACATTGACTAGGACCGACTCCAAGTCGCCCTTGGTAGCATCATAATAAACATATTGCTCTGAGTTAGCCGTTACGGTCCCCGTCAACAGGACAGATGAGGCTATGCTACCTTCTTTTGCCTGTTGCACAATTGGTGCAACTTCCTTAGGTTCTGTTGTAGAACTAAGATTACTTAGGACCATTGCAGAAATTGCTCCTACTACAACTACAACAGCAACTCCGATAATACTAAATAGCTGCCATTTTTTCAGCTTTTTCATCTTTTTTCCTCCTCTTGATGAAAACCATTTTTCTTTTATACCACATTATATCATATGCCTAACATATTGTGATAGGAAAAGGGACAAAATCCCTAAAAGACCATTTTTCCTCTACAAACGCTGTAGAATCTCTAAATCATAGCAGATTTTTGCATTCATTTTCTAAAAAAGGTACAATTACTTCATATTGATTAAAGGAGCTTCTATCTAACTATGAAAGAATTCGATATTATTGCAATTGGCGGGGGTAGCGGGGGTATTGCTACCATGAATCGTGCTGGTGAGCATGGTGCTAAAGCAGCTGTCATTGAAGAAAAGAAATTAGGGGGAACCTGTGTCAATGTCGGTTGTGTCCCTAAAAAAATCATGTGGTACGGTGCTCAGATTGCCGAGGCCATCCAACACTATGGACCAGACTATGGCTTTACTTCAGAAAATCAGCACTTTGACTTTGCTGCCTTACGAAAGAATCGGGAAGCCTACATTGACCGCGCTCGCTCATCCTATGATGGCAGCTTTAAACGCAACGGCGTTGAACTGATCGAAGGTCGCGCTCATTTCGTTGACAAGCATACAGTTGAAGTCAATGGAGAATTGATTCGCGCCAAACACATCGTTATCGCAACAGGTGCTCATGCAGCCATTCCTCAGATTCCTGGTGCCGAATACGGCGAGACTTCTGACGATGTCTTTGCTTGGGAAGAGCTGCCCAAGTCTGTTGCTGTCGTCGGAGCAGGCTATATCGCAGTGGAGCTTGCTGGTGTCCTCCATACTCTAGGTGTCAAGACGGATCTCTTTGTCCGTCGCGACCGTCCTCTCCGTAATTTCGATAGCTATCTGATTGACGGATTGGTATCTGAGATGGAAAAATCTGGTCCTAGTCTTCATGCTCACAAGATACCCGAACGAGTGGAAAAACTTCCTGATGGTCAGCTACAACTCTACTTCCAAGACGGTAGTAGCCATATTGCTGAGCGGATTATTTGGGCTATTGGCCGCAAGCCAAATGTCCAAGGGCTCAATCTTGATGCTGCAGGAGTTACCCTAAATGACCGAGGCTTTATCGCTGTGGATGAATACCAAAATACTGTCGTACCTGGCATCTATGCCTTAGGCGATGTGACGGGCGAAAAAGAGCTGACACCAGTAGCAATCAAGGCTGGCCGCACCCTGTCTGAGCGCCTCTTTAACGGCAAGACAGATGCCAAGATGGATTACTCCACTATTCCGACTGTCGTCTTCTCCCACCCCGCTATTGGCACAGTAGGGCTGACGGAGGAAGAAGCTATTCGAGATTATGGTGCTGAGCAAATTCATGCCTACACCTCTAGCTTCACATCCATGTACTCAGCTGTCACCCAGCACCGCCAGCAGGCCAAGTTTAAGCTTATCACTGCTGGTCAGGATGAAAAAGTTGTCGGCCTCCACGGCATTGGCTATGGCGTAGATGAAATGATTCAAGGCTTCGCTGTTGCTATTAAGATGGGAGCTACCAAAGCCGACTTTGACGCGACTGTTGCTATCCACCCAACTGGCTCCGAAGAATTTGTCACCATGCGCTAAAAGTTTCCTCTTTCGCATTTCTAAAGCTCATTATTATCATAAAATAAAGAATAATGGGCAACCATAACTTATCCTTTCATTTTGGATTTTTATCTTACATTTTTGTAAGAAAGAAGTCTGATGCCATTTAGATAGAGCTAAACACACTATTCTGGCTTTATTCTTTGACTTCTTTC
>CAJPQE010000020.1:0-20280 GCA_905372795.1 Streptococcus cristatus
ATAAAAAGGTGAAATTATGAAAAAACAAATTGCAATCGTCTTTGGAACCTTTGCTCCCTTGCATCAGGGGCATATCGACTTGATACAGAAGGCGAAGCGTTCTTACGACAAGGTGCGCGTGGTGGTTTCAGGCTATCAGGGAGACCGTGGCGAGGAAGTAGGCCTATCTCTGCAGAAGCGATTCCGTTATACGCGTGAGACATTCGCCGATGATGAATTGACTCAGGTTTACAAACTGGATGAAACTTCCTTTCCCCGCTATCCTCTAGGTTGGGATCAGTGGTTGCCCGCTTTATTGGACTTGGTGGACTATGATGCAGAAGGCGAGGAACTGATTTTCTTTGTTGGAGAGGCTGACTATCAGGAGGAGTTAGAAAAGCGTGGCTTCAAAACTTCCTTGCAGGAGCGCCAGTTTGGGATTTCGGCAACGATGATTCGGGAAAATCCTAGCCTTTATTGGAAATATATCGCCCAACCTTTCCGCCGTCACTTTACCAAGAAAGTGCTGATTATGGGTAGCGCCAGTAATGGTAAAACGACCTTGGCTAAGGATTTGGCTCGCTACTATGATGCTCCAGTTAGCCTGGAATATGCTCGAGAATACCAGATTCAAAATAACGTGCGAGACGATGAGTTGACACCTAAAGACTACTATTATCTGCTCTTGGGACAATATGCTCAGACTTCCCGCTTGATTGACAGCAGTGCCAACCGTGGTCTGGTCGTGGCTGACACGAATTCGCTGGTAACCAAGGCCTACTATGATTATTATCTGAAAGAAAGTCCCGTTCAAGATGAGGAGACAGATACTTTTGACAATCTCTTTGCCAGCATCTTATCCAAGGAAAAATGGGATTTGATTCTCTTCGCTGAGCCGGTCGGCACCTATGTCAACGATGGCTTTCGAGATATGAGCATGGCAGACGAGGCTATCCGCAGTGATTTTTCTAGCTATTTGAAAAGGCTGAAAGAGGAGTGTTTGGCTCATATTCCGACGGTCTATCTGGCTAACAGTTATTTGGACAATTATCAGGCGGCTAAAGAAGCGATTAACAAGATTTATCAAGCAGATTAAAAAAGAAAGTGGTAAAATAGAATGGTAGTAAAAAATCAAAAACTCTCACCTGCAGCTCTCTCCGCAGGACTAAAACAAAAATCTCAAACCTTTGCTCGGAATTTTCAGAATGTCTGTGCAGCAGCAAAAGAACAGGGCATTAAGGGAATTGTAAAATTGCTCTGGCAGGATTTATTTGGCGGGCGCAGCTTGTCTCAATGGCTCTACTTGATTGCTCTTTCCAGTCTGCCCTTCATTCTGGAGTTTACCAGTGGGCAGGAGCAGCATGACTGGTTGGGACTCTTTGCTTCCTGGACAGGCATCGTCTGCGTCATCCTAGTAGCTGAGGGGCGGGCCAGCAATTACCTCTTTGGAGCTGTTAATTCGGCGATTTATCTCATTTTGTCCTTTCAGGCTAGCTTTTATGGAGAAGTGCTGACTACGGTTTACTTCTTTATCATGCAGCCAATCGGTCTTTACACTTGGTTGTCCAACCGAGTCAATGAACAAGATAAGACAGAGCCTTCTCATTTTGAAGCTAAGAAGTTAGACTGGCGTGGCTGGCTTAAATATTTGGCCTTGACTGCTCTGATTTGGATTGGTATGGGCTTTGCCTATAAGAGTATTCACAGTCACCGGCCTTTCCGTGATAGTGTGACAGATGCGACCAATGGTATCGGCCAGCTTCTCATGACGGGTCTCTACCGCGAGCAGTGGATTTTCTGGATTGCGACCAATCTCTTCAGTATCTACCTCTGGTGGGGCAGCAACCTTCATATCCAAGCTATGTACTGGGTCTATACCCTCAATAGTATCGTCGGATGGTATCAGTGGACCAAGGCAGTGAAGAAAGCTTAGAGCAAGATTTGGAGGATTTTTGATAGAAAAGATAGCTTAGGAAAGGAAGAAAAACTCATGACCAAACAGGATATCCCAGCGGGAATGTCGGAAAAAGAGTACTATGAAACCATGGCGGATGAATCCGCCTTTTTGGTATGGTACAAGACACAGGATTTGCCCAAGTATGAAACGCCCAGCGTAACAGCGGATATGGTGGCCTACTGCTTTGTGGAAGGCCAGCTAAAACTCTTGGTTATTAAGCGCAAGGCCCATCCTTATCAGAATAAATATGCTCTGGTCGGAGGTTTTGTGGACAAGCATGAGGATGCCTATCAAGCCTGCATTCGGGAGGTCAAGGAAGAAGTAGACCTCGAGATACCGCTGGAAAAGGTGGAACAGCTGATGACAGTCTCCACTCCAGGACGCGATCCGCGCGGTTGGGTCATCACCATTGCCCATTTGGTTTATCTGCCAGCAATCGCTATTAACCAAGTCAAGGCTGGTGATGATGCCAAGGAAGTCACTTTCCTTGATGTGGACTTTAAGACAAAGAGCTTTAGGGATGGTGAGCGACTTCTGACAGCCGAGGACTTTGCCTTTGACCACTACCAAATCCTGCTGGAGTCTATCAAGCGCATTCAAGGACGACTGGACTGGAATCCAACTTTTCTTCATTTGCTAGAATCGCCGTTTACTGTTTATGAAGGGACTGAGTTGGTCAATCTCATCACGCCTAGACGCCCCATCGTCAGCAATAATTTTCTCGTAAAATTTGGAGAATATTTGGAAGAGGCTGGCGTTAAGCGCGTGCCAAAGAAGAAACCAAGAAAAGTTTATAAACTGAAGACAGAAAAATCGGATTAAAAGGAAATTGATGATATAGTTTACTTGCAGGACAAAGATGTTCTGCTTTTTTTATTTTTATTACGAATATAAAAGTAGCGACATATCTGCTGAAGAAGAGAGGAGGCCTAAGTTCCGGATGCTATTTGCTTCAAAAATTTTTGAAAAATTCCATTTATCTAGTTGACATACTTTATTGCAAGTGTTACAATAATATTACAAAAAGATTTCCGAATGTTACAAAGGAGAAGAAAAAATGAAAACTAAGACTTATACAAAATTGATGGCTGCTACTGTTCTAGCTTCTAGCTTGCTTTTAGGGGCTTGTGGTCACAAAGAAGAAACCAAGACTAGCACAAGTGCTAATAAGACAGTACAAACTTCTTCTAGCTCTAAAGTTACTTCATCTAGCAAAGCTAGCAGCGCTCCAAAAGCCAGCAGCAATGCTTCTTCAAACAAAACAGTAGGGCAAGCAGAACAAGTACAGAAAGCTGTGGAATCCGTTCAACCTTCACAAAACCAAACACAACAAGGAGTGGATCAGCAAGTTCAAGCTCAACAAAATACACAGGCTCAACCAAGCCAATCTCAACAAGCTCCTAGTCAACAAGCTCCTAGTCAACAAGCTACGCCGACTCAACCAACTAAACCAAATCAAGCAACTCAGCCAGCCCAACCGAGTCAACCAGCTCAAAATCCAGCTACTGATCGTCAGCTTCAAAACAAGCAGGCAGAAACAAATGCTCGTTATAAAGGTGTTTTGAATATGGTGGATGGAGATTTCTCTGCAGCTGCTGGTAGTTGGACAGATGCAGGAGGTAGTACAGTGACTGTTTCAGCAGGCGGACAATTTAGCGTCAAGTCAGCGAATGGAACTGTCAATACTTACCATGTTGCTTCATATGCCTATACTTTGGATGATGGTCGCTATACAGCTCAGCTGGGTTCTGCTGAGCCATCTGCTCCTAAATTGGGCATCCAAATCACTACTGGCGCTGACGGTAAAGTAGCTAGTGTTCAATTGATCAAATAAGAAAAAAGAAATAAAAAAGGAGGCACCTTTGTAGATGCTTCCTTTTTTATTTCTTTAATGTTAGAGTTGCAAGAGTTCCTCAATCTCTGCCAATGTGCTAGCCTGCGAAATGGCGCCACGAAGTTTAGCTGCACCAGATGTTCCACGAAGGTAGTGGGGTGCTAGACCTCGAAACTCGCGAACAGCAATGTGTTCACCTTTGAGGTTAATCAAGCGTTTGAGGTGTTCATAAGCAATCTTCATCTTGTCCTCGAAGGTTAAGTCTGGCAGGATTTCACCAGTTTCAAAATAATGGTTGATTTGGTTGAAGAGGTAGGGATTTCCCATGGCAGCTCGTCCAATCATAACAGCGTCAGCGCCGACTTCTTCGATACGTTGTTTAGCTTCTTGCACGCTGCGGATATCACCGTTGGCGATGAAAGGAATCTTGGTCAGGGCTTGGGCTACGTCGTGCAAGGTCTCGAGGTCAGCATGCCCTGTATACATTTGCTCACGGGTGCGACCGTGCATAGCCAGGGCGGAGACTCCTGCAGCCTCAGCAGCTAAGGCATTCTCCACGGCTAAGGATGGATCAGACCAACCTGTCCGCATCTTGACTGTCAGAGGGATATCCAAAACGGACTGGACCTTGTTGATAATTTTATAGATTTTCTCAGGATCCTTGAGCCACATAGCGCCAGCTTCGTTTTTGACGATTTTGTTAACAGGGCAGCCCATATTGATATCGACGATATCCGTCTTGGTATTTTCTTGGATAAATTCCGCTGCGCGCGCCAAACTGTCCTCGTCACTACCGAAAAGCTGGATAGAGACTGGATTTTCACCCTCATCAATGTGAAGCATGTGAAGGGTTTTTTCGTTGTTATACTGGATGCCCTTGTCAGAGACCATTTCCATCACGACCAGGCCTGCTCCCAGCTCTTTGGCAATGGTTCGGAAAGCAGAGTTGGTTACGCCAGCCATAGGCGCCAGAACCGTACGGTTGGGAATTTCAACATTTCCAATCATAAAAGGGGTATTAAGATTTGTCACGAATCAGTTCCTCCAAGTCATTTTGGTCAAAGTGATAGGCTGTCTGGCAGAATTGACAGATGATTTCAGCCCCGTGGTCTTGGTCACGCATCTCTTCTAAGTCAGCCTTTGGCAGGGTAGCCAAGGCATTCATGAAGCGCTCTTTGCTGCAGTCGCACTGGAAGCGAATTTCCTCTTCAGACAGGCGTTTGTAGGGCTCATCTCCATAGATGGCAGCCAGTAGAGCTTCGATATGGTCATCGGATTCTAACAGCTTAGAAATGGCAGGCATTTCTTGGATCCGCTTCTCGAAGCGGGCGATATCAGCTTCTTTAGCACCAGGCAGAGCTTGTACCAAGAAACCACCAGCAACCTTGACTTTATCATGCTCATCCAGGAGAACATTGAGGCCAACGGCAGAAGGAGTTTGCTGGCTTTCAGTCAGATAAAAGGCCAGGTCTTCACCGATTTCACCAGAGATGAGAGGAGTCATGGAGTTGTAGGGATTTCCAGTACCGTAGTCTGTGATAACCAAAAATTGACCAGAGCCGACAAAAGGGCCGACCAGAACTTCGCCAGTGGCTGTCTTTTTAATATCCACACCGGGATTTTGCACATAGCCCTTGACATTGCCCTCGGTATCTGCTACGGTGATGATTGCGCCTAGCGAGCTGCTACCAAGAACCTTGACGGTAATCTTAGTCTGGCCTTTTTCATTAGCCGCCAAAATCTGGCTGGCAATCAGTGTGCGGCCGAGTGCCACGGTAGAACTTGCTTGAGTTTGATGTTTTTCTTGAGCGGTCCGAACCGTCTCTGTGCTATCCAGCACATAAGCACGGAAAGAACCGTTTTCTGAGATAGTTTTAATAATTTTGTCCATACCTTTTATTTTAACATAAAAATAAAAACAAACGTAGCCTTTGTGCTTGTTTTGTCAAAGATTTCTTCTTTACATTGTGCTAGAATCAAGTTAAACAAAAGGAGAAGATTGATCAATCAGGATTCAGAGGCATTCATCTATGATCTAGCAGTGGCGGATGCGTCTGATTTGACAAATGTAACTTTTTTGGTTACAATTAAATCATAAATTACGAATGGAATCAAAAAGGAGAGCTTATGATTGAAATTACTTATCTAGATGCAGCTAAGTCAGAACGGAAGATAACTTTCGAGTCTTATGAGGAGTTTGAACTATCCCAGCAAGCCTGCCTGATCGGGGTGGCGGATTATCATCCAGTTAAAAAGTTAGTTTATAATAGTCATGATTTGGACTACCATGGGACTTATGGAGATGTGTACTTTTTCCTGATGAAACAGGATTTGAGCCAATATAACTAAAAAGGAGAAATACAATGGCAAAAGCAATTACAGATGCAACATTTGAACAAGAAACAAAAGACGGTTTGGTCTTGGTAGACTTCTGGGCAACTTGGTGTGGTCCATGTCGTATGCAAGGTCCAATCTTGGATAAATTGTCTGAAGAACTGTCAGAAGATGTCTTGAAAATCGTTAAAATGGACGTAGATGAAAATCCAAACACAGCTCGTGCTTTTGGAATCATGTCTATCCCAACTCTTCTCTTCAAAAAAGACGGCCAAGTGGTAAAACAAGTTGCGGGTGTTCATACTGCGGAACAAATCAAGGCCATCGTTGCTGAATTGAGCTAATCACGAAACACTCCCATTCAAAACGGGGAGTGTTTTTGCATAGAAAAGGCCCTGTTCCTCAAATTGGGGAGCAAGGCTCTTTTTGCTTATTATTCTTCTGTTCCAAGGAAGTTTTTCGCAACAAGAGCTGCAAGAACACCACCTACGATTGGGGCAAGGATGAAAATCCACACTTGTTGAAGGGCTGCGCCACCTACCAAGACAGCAGGCGCTAAGCTACGAGCTGGGTTCACTGAAAGTCCAGTGATGTTCAATCCCACAAGGATCATAGCTGTCAATGACAAACCAATCACCAAACCAGCAATCGCACCATTTCCCTTGCTTGCTGAAGTTACGGTCATGATCACCAAAACAAACAAGAAAGTTGCGATGACTTCAAACAGGAAACCACCAAAGACAGTTACACCGTTTGCCAAGGCATTTTCACCAAGACTAGCAGTTGACATGCCTGAGTTCGCCAAGAGGAAGAAGACCGCACCAGACGCAAGGAAAGCTCCAACCACTTGTCCAAGGATGTAGTTGACAAGGTCTTTTGATGATAAGCGTTTGTTTACAAACATAGCGATTGAAACAGCTGGGTTCAGGTGAGCGCCTGAAACAGTTCCGATTGAGAAAGCTGCTACCACGATTGCCAAACCAAATGCCAAAGCAATTCCAAGGTGTCCAAGACCTTCAACACCATTTCCAAAAACAACGGCTCCTGTTCCGATGAACACAAGCATGAAAGTACCGATTAATTCAGCAACAAATTTTTTCATTTTCTAACTCCTTTTTTAAAAAATCTATGTATTAGTCTATCAAAACAGACAGGTGGATTCAAGAAAAGTGCTCTGAACATATATTTTGGCTGGAATATCCTTTGTTTATTACAGGAAAAATAGAGTAAATGGGCTATCTCCCAGTTTTTTTGTTGGAAAATATAGTTTTTAGGTTATAATAGGAAGAAGGTAAATTACAAGGTATAGAAAGGGCACTGTTTATGCTTGAGTCATTATCGCAGTTTGGCTTTATTTTGATGGTTTTTACACCGTTTATTGCGGTGCCAATTTTCTGTTTCTTTGTGGGCTGGATGATTCCTAGGTCGCAAATAACGGAAAAAAGCATCATGGCTGTATTAAGCTTTGTCCTTTTTTGCTTGGTTTTGATTTCTTACTATGCTCCTCAACTGCTGGGAATGTTTTTTTGGGGTCTTATCTGGTTCTTTATTGGCCTCCTACGTGCTAAAAATTATAGCAAGTCACAGTTCTGGATAAGGTGGCTTATATTTAGCGTCTGTTTTACAATCTATATTTTGGTTTATCTATATTTCTTCAAACTTTTTTAAAAATTTAGCTTCAAATTTCATTTTAGGAACAGATTTATTGAATCATGTAAAAACAGACTGAGACAAAAATGTCTCAGTCTTGTTTTTTTACTTCCCCAACTCTTTACTGTAGGCAATAATCTGATCTACAGTATCAGATAGAAATTGAATCGTGTCGCGGAGTGGTTTATCCGTCGAAATATCTGCTCCGATAATCATAGCTGACTCAAGCGGAGTCTTGCTGCCACCAGATTTGAGGAGCTCCAGCCAGTCACTGGCACCATTTTCGTCATTTTTCAGGTGGAGGTAACCGGCAGTAGAGATGACCAGACCTGCGGAGTAAGTATAGCTGTAAAGCCCCATGTAGTAGTGGGCTTGACGCATCCAAGTCAGGGCAGCATCGTCGTCGATTTCAACGGCATCGCCCCAGAAGTCCGTCAAGACTTCTTTCATGATAGCGTTGAGTTTGCTTGCGCCGAAGGTTCCGCCTTCTTCAATCAAAGTATAGACCTCGCGTTGGAAGGCAGCTTCCAGCAAGTGAGTAATGAAGTTATGGAAGTAGGTATCCGTTAGACGGTGAGCTAGGGCAAAGCGTTTCTGGCGAGGGTTATCAAACTGGCGTTCCAGATAATCACTGAGCAGGAGCTCATTAAAGGTAGACGGTGCTTCCACATAGTAGGTGGACATGTGGGCATTGAAATAGCTTTGGTGATTGTCGGAGAAGATAAACTGACCAGAGTGGCCAATCTCGTGAATCAGAGTATAGACATCGCTCATGCGGCCGGTCCAGCTCATGAGGACATAAGGGTGAACCCGATAAGGATCCGCAGCATAGCCTCCAGAATCCTTTCCGGCATTGGCCGCAAAGTCGACCCAGCGTTCTTCCTTGTAGCGGGCAACTTCTTGACAATACTCTTGTCCGAGTGGCTCGACTGACTTCATGACGAGGTCATAGGCATCATCAATGCTGACTTCGGGATTGAGCTCGCTGTCCAAGTCCAGTTTCCAGTCGGCAAAGGTCATTTTTTCAAGTCCGTTTACCTTAGCGACATGCTTGAGGTATTTCTGAGCTACTGGGGCAAATTCACTCATAATCAAGTCAATCTGCCGGTCAAACATAGAGCGATCAACTTCCTGTTCTGCCAGCAAGTAGTCAAAGACAGACTCATAGCCCTTCATGTCAGCCAGTAATTTTTCAGACTTGACCTGAGCCAGGTAGGTAGCTGCAGCGGCATTTTGGTGCTGACGAAGCCCTTCTGAGAATGAACGGAAAGCTTTTTCGCGGATTTCTGCATTTTCATGGTTTTGGTAGAAATTCTCATAGGTGACAAAGCTGTTTTTGTAAACTTTGCCGTCTACTTCGAAGTCAGCCATGGCAAAGTCGCCGGCCCGCATCTTGGTGTAAATATCCTGTGGGCTGTAAAAGACTTCGCCTAGATTGGTCAAGGCTTTTTCGACATCCGCTCCCAGATAGTGGGCTTTTTTGATTTTAGCTTGGCGGATGGCTGAGGTCAGATGGGGCTCTTTACCTAGTTTTTCTAAGACAGCTTCATCTGCACTGATTAGGGCGTCGTCAAAGAAGCTGAGTGCGACATTGGCCTCGGTCTCAAACTCCATGGCTGCTTGGGCAATCTGCGCAAAGCTCTCGTCACCATAGTCAGTGGTCTGTGGCATAAAACCGTAGTTGCCGATGTGGCTGATTTGGATATAAATCTGCTCTAACTCAGCAAATGCCCGTTCAAAATCTTCGAAAGTGCTGAGCTTGCCTTGGTAATCACGGACGAATTTCTGGATGTCCTCTCTGGCCTTTTCGATGGCTCGCAGGAAGTCCTCTTGGTCTTGGTAAAGGGCCGTTAGGTCCCAGAGTTCATTTTCTGGAAATTCAGAACGATGTTTTTGTTCCATAGTTTACTCCTTTTGATTAAATAGCTATATTCAGTATAGCAAAAAATCCTTCAGAATGGTTTGCTTGTAGAAAAAAATTAGGGGAATATGATTTTAGCAGTCTGCTTATAAAAAAGAAAAATATATTTTCGACACTTTTATAGAAAAAAGCCATTTGCATCCTTTTTCTTTTAGCTGAAATTGTGGTAAAATAGGGTTTATACGTGCTTGATACAAAGATGAGGATATAAGAAGCTACTAAGGCCATGATATTAAAGTCAAAGTGCTAACTGAACACGTCCTATGAATTGCTTAAGGGCTTAATATCTTGATCTTTGTAGCCAAGGCGTATGAAAAAATTTGAGCATGTGCTCGGCAAGGAGTCTTTATGACAAAACAAGTTTTTAAAACTATTTTTGCAGGCCGTGAGCTGATAGTTGAAACCGGTCAGGTTGCAAAGCAGGCAAATGGCAGCGCTGTTGTTCGATATGGAGAAAGTACCGTTTTAACTGCGGCAACCATGTCTAAAAAGATGGCTACGGGTGACTTTTTCCCATTGCAGGTCAACTATGAGGAAAAAATGTATGCGGCTGGGAAATACCCTGGCGGTTTTATGAAACGGGAAGGCCGTCCGTCAACAGATGCGACTTTGACGGCTCGTTTGATTGACCGTCCGATTCGCCCAATGTTTGCGGAAGGCTTCCGCAATGAAGTTCAGGTTATCAATACCGTTCTTTCTTATGACGAAGATGCTTCGCCTCAAATGGCTGCGATGTTCGGTAGCTCTCTGGCTCTTTCTATCTCAGATATTCCTTTTAATGGCCCCATCGCAGGAGTTCAGGTCGGCTATATAGATGGTGAATTCATCATCAACCCTAGCAAGGAACAAAAAGAAGTTTCACTTTTGGAACTGACAGTGGCTGGTACCAAAGAAGCTATCAACATGGTAGAGTCTGGAGCCAAGGAACTGTCTGAAGATATCATGCTGGAAGCTCTTCTCAAAGGGCACGAAGCGGTCAAAGAATTGATTGCCTTCCAAGAAGAAATTGTTGCAGCGGTCGGTAAAGAAAAAGCTGAAGTGGAATTGCTTCATGTGGATGCTGAATTACAGGCTGAAATCATTGCAGCTTACAACAGTGACTTGCAAAAGGCTGTTCAGGTAGAAGAAAAGCTGGCGCGTGAAGCAGCAACTCAGGCTGTCAAAGACCAAGTCACAGCAGTTTATGAAGAGAAATATGCAGACCACGAAGAATTTGATCGTATCATGCGTGATATGGCTGAAATCTTGGAGCAAATGGAGCATGCTGAAGTGCGTCGTTTGATTACCGAAGATAAGATCCGTCCTGACGGTCGTAAGGTTGATGAAATCCGTCCGCTGGATGCGGAAGTGGATTACCTGCCGCGCGTGCATGGTTCTGGTCTCTTTACCCGCGGGCAAACCCAAGCCTTGTCTGTTCTGACCTTGGCACCAATGGGCGAAACGCAGATTGTGGACGGTTTGGATCCGGAATACAAGAAACGCTTCATGCACCACTATAACTTCCCGCAATATTCTGTCGGTGAGACAGGCCGTTACGGTGCGCCAGGCCGTCGTGAAATTGGACACGGTGCTCTTGGGGAACGTGCCTTGGAGCAAGTCTTGCCTAGCTTGGAAGAGTTTCCTTACGCGATCCGTCTGGTAGCAGAAGTCTTGGAATCAAATGGTTCTTCTTCTCAAGCCTCTATCTGTGCGGGTACTTTGGCTCTGATGGCTGGTGGTGTGCCGATTAAGGCGCCAGTTGCCGGAATTGCTATGGGCTTGATTTCAGATGGCAGCAACTACACAGTTTTGACGGACATTCAAGGTTTGGAAGACCACTTTGGCGATATGGACTTTAAGGTGGCTGGTACTCGCGAAGGGATTACAGCCTTGCAGATGGATATCAAGATTGAAGGAATTACAGCGGAAATCCTGACAGAAGCTCTTGCACAAGCCAAGAAAGCTCGCTTTGAAATCCTTGATGTCATTGAAGCAACCATTCCAGCTCCACGTCCTGAGTTGGCTCCAACTGCTCCGAAAATCGACACTATCAAGATTGATGTGGACAAGATTAAAATTGTCATCGGTAAAGGTGGCGAAACCATTGACAAGATTATCGCTGAGACTGGTGTTAAAATTGATATTGACGAAGAAGGAAATGTATCCATCTACTCTAGCGACCAAGCGGCTATTAACCGTGCCAAAGAAATCATTGCTGGTTTGGTTCGTGAAGCTAAAGTGGATGAAGTTTACCATGCCAAGGTTGTTCGGATTGAGAAATTCGGTGCCTTTGTCAACCTCTTTGACAAGACCGATGCCCTCGTTCACATCTCTGAAATGGCTTGGACTCGAACCAACAATGTCGAAGACTTGGTACAAATTGGTGATTTTGTTGATGTTAAGGTCATTAAGATTGATGAAAAAGGCCGCGTAGATGCGTCTATGAAAGCTCTCTTGCCACGTCCGCCTAAGCCAGACAAGCCAAAGAGAGACCACGATAAACATCAGGAAAAAGGGCATTTTCATAAGAAACATGAAGAAGCTCCTAAAACTAAATCGGAAGAATAATGAAAAGGGAGTGATCAGGCTCAATTACCTTACAAAGTTTCTTTGTGTAGGGCCTGCTCCCTTATTTTACCTAATGAAAGGAGAAGAAGATGGGCTGGTGGAAAGAAGCCATTGAGATTGTAAAAGAAAATGATCCAGCTGCTCGTACTTCGCTGGAGGTCATCCTGACTTATCCAGGTGTCAAGGCCTTGGCAGCCCACCGTCTTTCTCATTTCCTCTGGAAGAGAGGCTTTAAGCTACTGGCACGCATGCACAGCCAATTTTGGCGCTTTTGGACTCAGATTGAGATTCATCCAGGTGCTCAGATTGAGTCAGGTGTTTTCATTGACCATGGTGGTGGATTGGTTATCGGTGAAACGGCCATCGTGGAAAAGGGTGCGCTCCTGTATCACGGAGTGACCTTAGGCGGAACTGGTAAGGATACAGGGAAACGGCATCCGACTGTGCGTCGGGGCGCCTTGGTCTCTGCTCATGCTCAAGTCATTGGCCCAGTTGAAATTGGTGAAAATGCCAAAGTTGGAGCTGGAGCAGTTGTTGTGGCAGATGTACCTAGTGATGTGACCGTAGTTGGAATCCCGGCTAAGATCGTGCGTGTTCATGGTCAGAAAGATGAGCCAACCATCCACGAGGTGGAAGAACAGCGAGAATATTATTTGGATAAGCTGGAGCATGCCCGTGAAGCCAGCCACCATTCGTCGGAGCTCTAAGAAAGACTTGTTTTGAACAGTAACAAGACATCTTACGGAGGTCTTGTCAAGGAATAATTTGGCAAACTGTAGCTCAATGGAAAAGATGAAAGGGGCTTTGCTGAAGTCCTAAAGAAAGAGAAGTTATGTTATTAGAGGAATTTGAAGATGTAGCTGGAGTTATTGAACCGACAGATAGGCAGATGATGGACAAGGGTGAGATTTGTGAAACTATCATCCTGTCCTTTAACGGAGAAATTCTGCAACGTTTGATTGAGTCAGAAAAAGTCTATCAAGGAGGCTATTTAAAAAATCTTAACGGACAATTCCCTTGGTATGTATATAATTATGATGGAAATCAAGTTGCGGTCATGACTGCGCTTATTGGAGCTCCATCAGTGATTGGCCAACTGGAGGAGTTGGCAGCCAGAGGCTTCAAGAATTTCATCATTCTAGGTTCTTGTGGCGTTTTGGATCGCTCAATTGAGGCGGACAAGATTATCCTGCCGGCTGCTGCTTTGCGAGATGAAGGCACTAGCTACCACTATGCCCCACCGGGTGATGAAGTCGCTTATGACGAGTCTCTGTTAGTTAAGCTTGAAGCTATCTTTGACAAGTACGATATTGAGCATATCCGCACCAAGTCCTGGACCACAGATGCTTTCTATCGGGAAACGCCTGATAAGGTCAAGCGTCGCTTAGCTGCTGGGGCTCAAGTGGTGGACATGGAAGCTTCAGCTATCATGGCTTGGAGTCAATTCCGCAAGAGCAAGGTCTATCAATTCTTCTACACAGCTGACTATGTGGATCATCATAACCGAACCTGGGATGCCCGCCATGAAGAGCGGACAGCTGATGCCATGACTTTTTTCACTATCGCTTTGACAATAGCAAAGGAACTAGAAAGGTAACTACAAGAATGGCAGTATATTTTTACGGCTATATCACCATGGATGGCTACTTGGCAGACAGCCAGCACAGGATAGACTGGCTGCATCAGCTTGGTTCTGTAGAGGATACAGGCTATGATGACTTTTACAGGCAAATGGATATCACCATCATGGGCAAGCGGACCTTTGAGGAAATCCAAGATTTGCAAGATGTAGAAAGTTTTTATCAAGCTACTGAAAACTATGTCTTTACGCATGATAGGCACCTGCCTGTCAGCAATTACCAGCCAGTAGCTGGGGATGTGGTGGACTTTGTTCACCAGATTGACAAAGGCAAAAATGTCTTTGTGATTGGTGGTAATTCCTTGGTAGGACCGCTCTTGGATGCGGATCTTTTCGACCACCTCATTATTCAGATAGCGCCCCTTATCCTAGGAAAGGGGGTTCCCCTCTTTACCCAAGAGGAAGGGCAGCGCTTTTACCAACTGGATAGCCTCAGACAATTTGGCCCTTTTGCAGAGCTGGTTTTCAGCCGAAAAAGTCAGAAATAGAGAAGGGAGTGGACCGCATGATTAAAATTTACGACACCATGACCCGCAGCCTACGTGAATTTGTGCCCATTGAAGAGGGCAAGGTTCGCATGTATGTCTGCGGTCCGACGGTTTATAACTATATCCATGTCGGAAATGCCCGCTCAACAGTAGCTTTTGACACGGTTCGTCGCTATTTTGAGTATCGGGGATTTGATGTCAACTATATTTCCAATTTTACAGATGTAGATGATAAGATTATCAATCGGGCCAAGGAAGAAGGCATCACACCAAAAGAAGTGGCTGACAAGTATATCGCAGCTTTTCGTGAGGATGTCTCAGCTCTGGGTGTAAAACCTGCGACTCGTCATCCGCGTGTTGTGGAGTTTATGGCTGACATCATCCGCTTTGTGCAGGACTTGGTTGACAAAGGCTACGCCTATGAGTCAGAGGGCGATGTCTACTTCCGCGTCGAAAAGTCTCGTGATTATGCCAAATTAGCCAACAAAACCTTGGCAGATTTGGAGTTGGGTGCTTCTGGTCGGACAGATGAGGAGACTGCTCGTAAGGAAAATCCAGTGGACTTTGCTCTCTGGAAGGCGGCCAAGCCGGGCGAGATTTTCTGGGACAGTCCTTGGGGAGCTGGTCGTCCAGGATGGCATATCGAGTGTTCGGTCATGTCGACGGAGATTTTGGGGGATACCATTGATATTCACGGTGGCGGGGCAGACCTAGAGTTTCCTCACCACACCAATGAAATTGCTCAGTCAGAGGCCAAGACTGGTCAGACTTTTGCCAACTACTGGATGCACAATGGCTTTGTCAACATCGACGATGTTAAGATGTCTAAATCTCTAGGCAATTTTATCACTGTCCACGATGCCCTCAAGACCATTGATGGTCAGGTGTTGCGTTTCTTCTTTGCTACCCAGCATTACCGCAAGCCCATTAATTTCACAGAAAAAGCTGTTCATGATGCAGCGACCAATCTTAAGTATTTGAAGAATACCTATGAGCAGCCTTTCACGGGTCAGGCAGACTCTGCTCAGCTTCAGGTCTTTCTGGACAAGTTCACAGCTGCAATGGACGAAGATTTTAATGCGGCTAATGGTATCACGGTTGTCTTCGAGCTGGCTAAGTGGATCAACTCTGGCAATTACACCGCTGAAGTTAAGGCAGCCTTTGCCAAGCTCTTAGAAGTTTTTGGTATCGTCTTTGTAGAAGAAGTCCTGGATGCGGACATTGAGCGCTTGATTGAGGAACGCCAGGCAGCGCGGGCTAATCGGGACTTTGCGACTGCAGACCGTATTCGGGATGAATTGGCCGCTCAGGGCATCAAGCTTTTGGATACTAAGGACGGAGTGAGGTGGACACGTGACTGATATCAACCTGATTAACGGCATTGCCCTCGCTTTTGAGGGGGATGCTGTCTACTCCATGTATATCCGGCGGCACCTGATTTTTCAGGGTCTGACCAAGCCCAATCAGCTGCACAGGGAAGCGACTAAGTACGTTTCTGCCAAGGCTCAGGCCAACCTTATCTCTCTCATGCTGGAAGAAGGGATTCTGACGGAGAAGGAAGAGGATATCTACAAGCGCGGCCGCAATGCCAACAGCCACACCAAGGCTAAGAATACGGACATTGTCACCTACCGTATGTCGACCGGTTTTGAGGCAGTCATGGGCTACCTGCATATGACCGAATCCATTGAGCGACTGGAAGAGCTGATTGACTGGTGTATTCGGAAGATAGAGGCCTCGTTTTGATTCACTACTATCTTATTTATTATGAGATAGAATTCTTTTACTAACAACCACTAGGATTTAAGAAATTTATATATCAAAGACGAGTTTTACATAAAGCTCGTTTTTTGATGCTCCTATATAAACAAGCATGTTGTCTACAGAAAAACTGGAAAATTTTATAGAAGATTGAGTTTGAAACTTTAAATGTATTATTGGATAAAAAGTAGGAGGTTGAAATTTATTTTCGGAAAAGTATTGACATGTTTTCTGAAAAAGAGTAGAATGGCTCATGTTTTAAAGGAGGAACTTATGTTTGCCAAGTTAAAAGGCTTTTTTATTGGACGCCCATTAAAATCTGGAAAAGAGGGAGAAGATGGCCATTTATTGACTAAGATGCAAGCTTTAGCCATGCTCTCCAGTGACGCTTTATCTTCGATTGCTTATGGACCAGAGCAGGTTGTTTTAGTCTTGACTTCTGTTTCTGTTGGTGCCATTTGGTGGTCGCTTCCCATAGGAATTGTCGTATTGATTTTGTTAGCGAGTTTAACGATTTCCTATCGTCAGGTTATTCATGCTTATCCTCAAGGAGGAGGAGCTTATATGGTGACGACAGAAAACCTCTCTCCTACGGCAGGTTTAATCGCTGGTGGAAGCTTGCTGGTAGATTACATGTTGACAGTAGCCGTTTCGGTCGCTTCTGGAGCGGACGCAATTACCTCTGCGATTCCCGTCTTACACCCTTACAATTTACATATTTCCATTTTCTTAGTTCTCTTGTTGATGCTAATGAATCTCCGAGGATTAAAAGAATCGGCCACTTCCTTGATGATTCCTGTCTATCTTTTTATTGTCAGCACCTTATTGTTGATTGGTTTTGGTTTTGTGCAAATCCTGACAGGAAATTTAGACTATCACGCAACTGCGCGGATTGGTAGTCCGATTGCTGGAGTCAGTTTGATCTTGCTGCTTCGTGCCTTCACCAGCGGCTCTGCTTCCTTGACAGGAGTGGAAGCTATTTCCAATTCGGTTCCCTTTTTCAAGAAACCCAAAGCCCATAATGCCGCAGCCACCCTATCAATTATGGCTTTAATCCTAGGAATCATGTTTGCGGGCATTACCTTTTTGAATTATTGGATTGGCATCGTGCCTGTCAAAGGTGTAACGACCCTAGCTCAGATGGCGCAAGCGATTTTGGGAACTTCTCCCCTTGGTCGTATCTTGTTCTATGTTTTCCAATTGTCAACTGCTTTGATCTTAGCAGTGGCAGCCAATACAGGCTTCTCAGCCTTTCCCATGCTTTCCTACAATATGGCTAAGAATAAATACATGCCACATATGTACATGGAAAAAGGAGATCGTCTGAGCTATTCTAATGGTATTTTCACTTTGGCTTTTGGTGCCATTGCTCTTTTGTTCATCTTTAAGGGAAATACAGAACGTTTGATTCCCCTGTACACCATTGGTGTGTTCGTGCCCTTTGCTCTCTCCCAGACCGGTATGGTTGTCCATTGGAAGAAAAAATATGGAAAGAATTTCTTGAAGCATTCGATTGCAAATATCCTTGGTGCGATCATTTGTTATGGGATTGTCCTTATCTTGCTCTTGTTCCGTCTTCAAGATATTTGGCCTTTCTTTCCTATTATCATCGTCTTGACTTGGCTGTTCTTATCTATCAAGCAGCATTATAATAGAGTTGCTAGACAGTTGAGATTGCATGACCACATTGAGCGTCAGAACTACACTGGTAATACAGTAATTGTCCTGGTCGGGAATGTTACCAGAGTCAGTGTAGGAGCGATGAGCTATGCTCGCAGTATCGGAGATGAAGTCGTAGCAATGCATGTTTCTACAGCAGAGACAGCTGAAAAAGATGCGGAAGTCGCCGAGGAATTTGCTGACTACTTCCCAGATATTCGCTTTGAGACAGTCACGACTAGCTACCGCAATATCATTAGTCCGACAGTTCAGTATGTGATTAAAGTGGCCAAGAGAGCCAAAAAAGAAGGCCGAACAGTAACAGTCCTAGTACCTCAGTTTATACCTAAAAAGAGATGGCAAAATGTCTTGCATAACCAGATGAGTTTAAAATTAAAATACTATTTGAAATGGTATGAGGATGTCGTGGTCGCAAGTTATTCTTATCACTTAAAAGAATGAGCGAATGCCTTTACTGAATGAGAAAAAGGAGTTGAAGATTTTTCAACTCCTTTTATTATTTATTGGAAATGGCGCAGAGCTAATTTGCTTGTACCTTTTGGTAATTTTGATAAAATTCTACCTTGATCTTAATAAAAGTCTCCAAGTCTAGTAAAAGTTGCAGAAGTGTAGCGCGGGTTTCAAATTCTTGCCGAGTCTTAGGAAGTGGGCGTTCGCGAAAAACATCCAAACAGGCTTCGATTTCTTCAACTAGTTCGTGAGCGGGATTTTCTTGACTAAGTTGCTGGGCTGTCTTGGAGAAAAGACGTGCTAAAATCAAGCTCTCGCTAGCTGCCAACTGACAGTTGTTGATATTTCCTGCCATGTCTTTTAGAATGCGATTTTGCGCCTGCCGCATTTCAAAATAATGAATATGGTAGTTGGTTTGATGAAAGAGGTGGTTGGAGTGGTCCAGATAGACCAGTTGTAAGGCTTCTTGAAGGATAGTATCTAGTTCCTTGATTAGAGTTGCATCGTTTCGACCGTCTCCAGCTTTTAAGAAATATTCAAAACGCAGTAGAATTTTCTTCAGTTGCTCTTCAACTTGAATATGATAGTTATCAATATCTTGCCGGTTTGAAGCCATATATAAATTAGCTAGGAGAGCGAATCCCGTTCCGATGAGGAAGACAGCCATTTCGTTAGCCAAAAGAGACCAAGAAACAGAATGGGCCAGCAGCAGATGAGTGACTAAAACTGTGCTGGGGGTGATGCCTATTTCCCAGCCAAAGAGATAAGCTAAGGGAACGTAGAGCAGGATATAAATCCCTAAGCTCCAAAGGTTAAATCCTAGAAGGATGAAAGATAAGCTCCCGATGGCTAGTGCTAAAATAGTAGATAAGAGGCGGTTACGGGCTAGTTTGATAGTGCTTCTGCGGGTGTCAGAAACACTGAGGATAGCAATAATCCCGGCTGATATAGCATTGCTTAAACCTAAAAAAGCAGCTAGAGCCGCAGCAAGACATGTTGCAAGAGCTAGTTTGATGGTGCGTTGGAGGAGAGGCATAAGCTTCTTTCTATTAAACAAAGTTTTTTCTATTATACCATGATTAGTCGAAGACTTGTGAGGATAAATATGTCAATGTTTATAAATTACAGGAAGGAGCTGTTTTATAGATGTTAAAAAACATAGTAGGAAGGCTGGAGTTGAAAAGTCGGATGGTCTAGGTGAAATTTTTTTGACTAGACGGCAAATTTATCGTACAATAGAAAGTAGCGAAAAAATGCCTGGCTAAATGCCTGTGTAATCTTAAGGAGAATAACTTTGGAATTAGAAGTATTTGCAGGACAAGAAAAAAGTGAGCTTTCGATGATTGAGGTAGCACGTGCCATCTTAGAATTGCGCGGGCGTGACCATGAAATGTACTTCGATGAGCTGGTTAATGAAATTCAAAATTATTTGGAAAAATCAAATGGAGAAATCCGAGAAGCGCTGCCTCTATTTTATACAGAACTGAATGTAGATGGCAGTTTCATTCCACTTGGTGACAATAAATGGGGTCTTCGTTCTTGGTATGCGATTGACGAAGTCGATGAAGAAATCATCGCTTTGGAAGAAACGGACGAGGAAGACGAGCCTAAGAAACGCAAGAAAAAACGCGTTAATGCCTTTATGGATGGCGACGAGGATGCGATTGATTACAGCGATGATGATCCTGAAGATGAGGACTCTTATGAAGAGGATCCAGCTCTTTCATATGACGAAGATAATCCAGATGATGAAAAGAGTGAGGTTGAAGCCTACGATGCTGAAATCAATGAAATAGCTCCAGATGACCTCGGCGAAGAAGTTGAGTTAAATGAAGAAGACGATGAATATTCCGACGATGATCAGGATGTTGAAGACGAAGAATAATATCCAAAAAACAACTGCTTTTAAAGCGGTTGTTTTTGTGTCCCGATATGTCATAAAAAGTCCCTGAGATGTCATAGATATTTTTGTTAAGTACCAGTTAGGGTATAAAATAGACAGGATAGGGACAGGAGGCCTGAGGGAAGAGTTTTTCTTGT
>CAJPQE010000021.1:0-20255 GCA_905372795.1 Streptococcus cristatus
GGAATACGCAGGAAGCCGGCTGCCTGTTCAAAAGCCTTTGCGCCTAGACGCGGCACTTTCTTGATGGCCTCGCGAGACCGAATCAAGCCTTCCGTTTCCCGATACTTGACAATATTTTCCGAAATCGTTTTATTAAGACCAGCTACATGGGCCAGCAGGGCAGGACTGGCGGTGTTGATATTGACCCCGACTTGGTTGACCACAGTATCCACAACAAAGTCCAGACTTTCCGACAGTTTTTTCTGGCTGACATCATGCTGGTACTGGCCAACCCCGATGGACTTAGGATCAATCTTGACCAGCTCTGCCAAAGGATCCTGCAGACGGCGGGCAATGGAAATAGCTGAGCGCTTTTCAACCGTCAAATCTGGAAACTCATGACGAGCTAGTTCACTAGCTGAGTAGACAGATGCTCCGCTCTCATTGACGATGACATAGCTGACATTTGGATGAGATTTCAAAACTTCCGCTACAAAGGCTTCGCTTTCTCGGCTGGCAGTTCCGTTTCCAATGGCAATGATTTCCACGCCAAACTGCTCAATCAGCTCTGACAACTCTTTCTTAGAAGCTTCAATCTGAGCTGTCTTTGCTGGTGGAACAGGATAGATAACATGAGTCGTCAGCATCTTACCTGTCGCATCCACAACAGCCAGCTTGGCTCCTGTCCGAAAGGCTGGGTCAAAGCCCAGTACTACGCGACCTTTGAGAGGGGCAATCAGGAGGAGATGGCGGAGATTTTCTGAGAAGAGCTGAATCGCACCATCCTCAGCAGCTTCAGTCAGCTCGGTCCGAATACGGCGCTCCATGGCTGGAATGATTTTCTTTTTGACCGCTTGCTGGATAGCTTCGATAATATAGGTGTTTTTCACCTTGAAACGCACCTCAAAGAAGCGCAAGATTTTCTCAAGATTGTGCTCAAAACCAACCTTGAGAACACCTAGTTTCTCACCACGGTTAAGAGCCAAGGTACGGTAGCCTTGCATAGTCGCTACTTTTTCAGAAAAATCATAATAAATCTGGAAGACCTGCTTTTCATCCAAGTCGCCGTCTTTGAGACTGGATACGATAGAAGAATTGGTCTGTATCTCGTGGTAGGTCCAAGCCCGTAGCTTAGTGTCTTCAGAAATCGCCTCAGTCAGAATATCCACAGCTCCAGCTAGAGCAGCTTCTGCTGTCGGAAAGGCTTCACTAGTCAGTTTCTCAGCTTCTTCCTTCAGATTAGCCGCATCCTGTAAGATTAAGCGGGCCAAAGGAAAGAGGCCTGCTTCACGCGCAATGGTGGCCTTAGTACGGCGCTTCTCCTTGTAAGGCAGATACAGTTCTTCCACATCAGCCAGCTTTTCAGCAGCCTCAATCTCAGAGCGCAGCGCATCCGTTAGTTTGCCCTGCTCCTCAATCTTAGCTAAGACAGTCGCTTTACGCTCAGCCAAGGCAGTCATGCTCTTATCTAAGTCAATGATTGCCTTAATCTCGACCTCATCCAGATTTCCCGTCATTTCCTTACGGTAACGAGCAATAAAAGGGATCGTATTTCCCTCAGCGGTCAGATCTAGGACCTGTGATACTTGGCTTTCTTTAAGGCCCAATTTCTGGGCAATTTTTTCAATATTTATATTTTCCATAATGCTTCTATTATATCATAATATGAAGCTGAAAAATCTATAAAGGCTAGTTTAATCCATCTTTTTCTTTCTAGGATGAGTCCACTGTCTCTAATCAAACATGGCTGAAAATATCATTTTTTTTCGTTTGGTAGTATAATAGAATTATTATTTTAGAAATGAGGTGGCCCTATGGCTGTGAAATTTACCAAAACAGATGATTTAGATAAGATGTTCGAGGAGTTTGCCACTCTGCCTAAGCTGGAAAAAGTAGAATTTCCAGATGACAAAAAGAAAAAAGAAGCGCAAGAAAAGGCTAAAAAAGCATGAGCTTCTTTTCAAATCTTCCTTCCAGCGTTTTACAGGCTGGAGCTATTTTTCTCTCCATTATCATCGAGGCCCTGCCTTTTGTCTTAATCGGAAGTATTATTTCTGGCTTTATCGAGGTTTATGTCACGCCAGACAAGGTTTATCACTTCCTGCCCAAGAACAAATGGGCTCGGATTTTCTTTGGAAGCTTGATCGGTATAGTCTTTCCTTCCTGTGAGTGCGGTATTGTTCCCATAATTAACCGCTTCTTAGAAAAGAGAGTTCCCAGTTACACAGCTGTGCCTTTTCTGGTAACGGCTCCAGTTATCAACCCCATCGTGCTCTTTGCGACTTACTCAGCCTTTGGTAATTCCTTCCGAATGGCTCTGCTTCGTGCTTTAGGTTCTATGGTCGTGGCTATTCTTTTAGGGATCTTTCTGGGCTTCTTTGCAGATAGCAATATCCAAAAAGAAAATCGCAAGGCTGTGCATGAGCATGACTTTTCACATCTCAACAAGGGACAAAAGCTTTTTCAGGTCTTTGTGCAGGCCATTGATGAATTTTTCGATACAGGTCGCTATTTAGTCTTTGGATGTCTCTTCGCCAGCATAGTACAAGTCTATGTGCCAACCAGAATCCTGACCTCTATCAGCTCGACACCAGCTGTTGCTATTCTCCTACTCATGCTGCTGTCCTTCCTGCTCTCACTTTGTAGCGAAGCTGATGCTTTCATCGGAAGCTCCTTAATTGCTAGCTTCGGCTTATCGCCAGTCTTAGCTTTCTTGGTCATTGGGCCTATGCTAGATGTCAAGAATCTGCTGATGATGAAAAACTACTTTAAGACACGCTTTATCTGGCAATTTATCAGCCTGGTTACCGTCGTCGTCTTTCTTTACTCTTGGCTTGTGGGGGTAGTGCTATGATTCGATTTCTAATCTTAGTCGGCTACTTTGAGATCACCATGTATCTACAGCTGACGGGCAAGCTAAACCAATATATCAATCTCCACTATTCCTATCTGGCCTACTTGTCTATGATTCTGTCCTTTATCTTGGCAGTCGTGCAGCTTATCATCTGGATGAAGAAGATGGAGGTCCACAGTCATTTAAGTACTCGCTGGGCCAAGTTAGGCAGCATCCTGCTCCTCATCATTCCGCTCTTTGTGGGAATTTTCTTTCCAACCGTAACCTTGGATTCGACAACAGTTTCGGCCAAAGGATTTCATTTCCCGCTGGCTGAGGGAAACTCTGCAGCCGTCCAGCAGGACGAAGGCACAACCAGCCAATACCTGAAGCCAGACACTAGCACCTACTTTACTAAAGGGGCTTATGAAAAAGAAATGCGGGCAGCTGCCAAGAAGTATATCAAGCAAGATACCATTCAGGTCACCACTGAGAACTACATGGAGGTCATGGAGGTCATCTATGACTATCCCGACGAGTTTGTGGGCAAAACGCTGGAGTTCACTGGATTTGTCTACAATGACCCTAGCGACCAGAAGAGCCAATTTCTCTTTCGCTTTGGTATTATCCATTGTATCGCCGACTCAGGTGTCTATGGCCTCTTGACGACTGGAAATACCCAGCGTTTCGAGGATAATACCTGGATTCATGCCAAGGGGAAACTTGCCATGCACTACCATAAAAGTCTGGGACAAAGCCTGCCAACTCTAGAAGTTGAAAGCTTTGATAGGGTGGAAAAACCGGACAATCCCTACGTCTATCGAGTCTTTTAAAGTCAAACACCTGTGAAAAGCCATTTTCATAGGTGCTTCTTTTATATGCCATTCTCTACCCTTTACTAAGTTAGTCTGCTCGACTTTTATAAATTTGATTAAAGTTGCTATTTAAATTTTTTCTCTCCTCTCTTGGAAAATCGTGCTACAATAATACCATCTCATTTGAAAAGGAGTTGTTTTTATGAATCAAGAAAAAGTAAGGAAACGAGATTTGCTTTCTATTCTGGCTGTAGCCTTGATCACCTTTGCTGGAATTCTTTCAGAGACCAGTATGAATGTGACCTTTCCCCACCTGAGTCAGGTCTTTGGTCTTAGCTTAGGGGTACTACAATGGATTACCACTGGCTATCTACTGGCTGCCGCTATCACCATAACTTTAGGCGCAACTCTGGCCCACAACTGGACGGAGCGCCGTATCCTCTTTACCTCGCTTTTCATCTTTACCCTTGGGAATCTGCTTTCTATGATTGCCCCAGACTTTACTTTCCTTATGCTGGGACGGATCCTTCAGGGGGGAGCGACTGGGATTGCCATTCCACTTATGTTTAATCTCATCGTGGAGCGGGTCCCTCGGCAGAAAATCGGCTTTTATATGGGGCTAAGCGGCTTAGTCATCAGCATAGCACCAGCCATCGGCCCGACCTACGGAGGCTTCATGATTGGCTCCTTCGACTGGCACATGATCTACAGCTTTATCATGCCAGTTCCCATCCTCTCTTTTTTGCTAGCTTATGTTAACTTGGAAAATTCGGCAGGCAAGAGCAAGCGTCCCTTTGATGTGCTAGGTTTTCTCTCGCTCGCAACGGCTCTTTCCTTTTCTCTGATGACCATCTCCAGTTTGGAAGGTGGTGACAGTGTCAATTGGCTCTATCTAGCTATTTTTCTCCTTTCCTTTGCCGTTTTCATCTGGCGGAGTTTGACAGTTCAAGATCCGTTTCTGGACATCCGTATCTTGAAAGAACCAACGATTTTCTTTGGAATTCTACCCTTTTTAATCTTCCAATTATCCAACCTATCCAGCAACTTTCTCATTCCCAACTTTCTCGTACTGGTCAAGAATGTCTCTACTGCCCAGGCTGGTTTTTCCCTCCTTCCCGGAACTATGATCGGAGCTTTTATGTCGCCTTTTCTGGGGAAATTGTACGATAGCAAAGGCCCAAAACTGTCTCTGCTGAGCGGCAATAGCCTAGTCTTTCTGGTCATGATTGTCTATAGCTTCTTTACAAGTTGGCTCAATCTGCCTTTAATCTTAGGATTCTATATCCTCTTTACTCTGGGCCGCAACATGGCCTTCAACAATACTATGGCTTTATCGGCTTCTCAAGTCAGCAGAGAAAAGACAGCGGATGTAACTGCCCTCTTTCAACTAGCACAAACCTTTGCTGGTGCCTTGGGAACGGCAATTGCAGCTGTCCTGCTTAATCAAGCACCTGACACGACAAGCGGCGCCCACAATGTCTTTAGCCTACTGCTCCTTCTCGCAATAGGCAACTTTATTTTCTACTATTTTCTGTTTCGAGCAATTCATCAGAAGAAAGAAGCCTAAATTTTTATCCCGACTTTCCCTCGGGATATTTTCTTTGGTCAAATCCAGATTTTTCAAATACAATTTTTCTGAAAATTGTGATAAAATAGAGACAATCACATTTAGATAGGTAATAGATCTCATGTCTTCAAAAGTTATTATTACAATTTTCGGTGCCAGCGGAGATTTGGCTCAAAGAAAACTTTATCCTTCCCTCTTTCGACTTTATAAATCTGGCAATCTTTCGCAACATTTTGCAGTTATCGGAACCGCCCGCAGACCTTGGAGCAAGGAATATTTCGAGTCGGTCGTTGTCGAGTCAATCTCAGACCTAGCCGACAGTGCTGAGCAGGCTCAAGAGTTCGCTAGCCACTTTTATTATCAAAGCCATGATGTGCAAGATACCGAGCATTATATCGAATTGCGCAAGCTGCAAAACAAGCTCAACGAGCAATACCAGGCAGAAAATAACAAACTATTCTTCCTTTCTATGGCGCCACAATTTTTCGGAACCATTGCTAAGCATCTCAAGTCTGAGCAAATCGTTGATGGAAAAGGATTTGAACGCCTGATTGTCGAAAAACCCTTTGGGACAGATTTGGCAACTGCCAGCAAACTTAACGAAGATCTACTGGCCACTTTTGACGAAGAACAGATTTTCCGCATCGACCACTATCTGGGCAAGGAAATGATTCAAAAGATTTTTGCCATCCGCTTTGCTAATCTGCTGTTTGAAAATGTCTGGAACCGCCAATACATTGATAATGTGCAGATTACCTTTGCTGAAAAGTTGGGAGTTGAAGAACGCGGTGGCTACTATGATCAATCCGGTGCCCTCCGTGATATGGTGCAAAACCACACCTTGCAACTCCTCTCCTTATTAGCTATGGATAAGCCAAAAAGCTTTACCAAAGACCATATCCGAGCAGAAAAGGCCAAGGTATTTGAGCGCCTCGTTCAGCCAAGCGAGGAAGATTTGAAACGTTTCTTCATTCGCGGCCAGTACAAGTCTGGCAAAATCAACGGTCGAAAGTATATTTCTTACCGTAGCGAACCAAATGTCAATCCTGAGTCTACTACTGAAACCTTTGCCTCTGGGGCTTTCTTCATTGATAGCGACCGTTTCCGTGACGTTCCTTTCTTCTTCCGAACAGGGAAGCGCCTCACCAAAAAAGGCACCCATGTCAATATCGTCTTCAAGCAAATGGACTCCATCTTTGGTGAACCTCTCAAACCAAATGTCCTAACCATCTATATCCAGCCAACCGAGGGGGTTTCACTCAGCCTCAATGGCAAGGAAGTTGGAGAACTCTTTAATCTAGCTCCTATCTCATTGGATTATCGGACAGATGCCACAGCGTCAGGAGCCTCTCCAGACCCTTATGAAAAATTAATTTTTGATGTCCTTAATAACGACTCAACTAATTTCAGTCATTGGGACGAAGTAAAATCCAGCTGGGAGCTCATCGATCGCATCGAAGAACTCTGGAGCCAAAATCAAGTGCCACTCCATGAATATCCTGTCGGATCTATGGGACCAGAAGCTTCCTTCGAGCTACTCGCCCAATTTGGAGCAAGCTGGCAATGGCAACCTGATAAAGAATAATACATGCAAAAAAGATTGGAAAATTTTCCAATCTTTTTTATAATTCTTAAACATCTGCTAGCCCTTCTATTACAGCCATTCCTTGTAACGCTTGATATAAAGGCCTTTCACAAGGGTTACGCTAACCATATAAAGCACGATAATCAAGAAAAGGCAAAGGAAATAGGTGCCATTCAGCGGAGCTGTCTTCAGAACTGACGCAAAGAGGCTATATGGCAAGGAAGTGACAAAGAGCGCTGCCGCCATGGTCGTCACAATGACGGAAAGAGCAGGGCGGCTTTGCACAAAAGGCAATTTAGGTGAGCGTAGCATGTAGATGACCATGGTTTGGGTCCACATAGACTCAATAAACCAGCCTGTTTGGAAAAGAGTGATAAAGGTCACTGCCTGTTCAGTACCAGCTTGATAGCTGCCACCTGTGATCATAGGCACGATGATAAAGTAAAGCACCATATAGGTCAAAACATCAAAAACAGATGAGATGGGCCCGATCCAAGCCATAAAACGGGTAATGGAGCTAGCTGACCAAATATGAGGCTTCTTGAGAAATTCACTATCTACATTATCAAATGGCAGAGCGATACAAGACAGGTCATAAACTAGATTGAGGACAATCAAATGAACTGGTGCCATAGGCAGAAAAGGTAAAAAGATGCTGGCGAAGAGAAGAGAAAAGATATTCCCAAAGTTGGAACTGACCGTCATCTTGATATACTTGGTCATGTTGGCATAGACCTTGCGACCTTCTACCAGCCCTTTCTCCAGAACCATGAGATCCTTGTCCAGCAAAATGACATCTGCCGTTTCCTTGGCAATGTCGACAGCCGTATCAACAGAAATACCAACATCTGCTACTTTCATAGAAGGCGCATCATTGATACCATCACCCATGTAGCCAACCTTGTGGCCATTGGCCTTGAGCTGGAGGATGATCCGAGCCTTTTGGTCTGGTGAGAGCTTGGCAAAGACTGTCGTGTTCTCCACTGCCTGACTCAATTCCTCATCAGACATGGCATCTACCTCTACACCCAGCAAGATATTGTCTACATCTAGCCCAACCTTTTCACAGACTGCTTGGGTTACCTTATCATTATCGCCCGTCAAAATCTTAGTGGCAACACCGTATTCAGCCAAAGTTTCAATAGCTGGAGCTGCGGATGACTTAGGTGGATCTAGAAAGGCCAGATAGCCCGTCAAAATCATATCGGACTCATCCTTTACTTCATACTCATAATCTTCTTCTAAGTCTGACTTGTAGCTAACACCAAGTACGCGCAGCCCTTGCTCATTAAGTTGAGCCACTTCCGCAAGGATTTCCTGACGGATCTCCTCAGTCAGTTCTGTAATATGATTTTTGTATTCTACATAGCTAGAGATGGCCAGCATTTCCTCCAAGGCCCCCTTGGTCACCATGCTGATAACATCCTCATCATCCTTGACGATGACGCTCATGCGACGACGCTCAAAGTCAAAGGGCAGTTCATCAATTTTCTTAAAGGTTTGGTCTAAGTTACGAACAATCTCATGCTTTTCTGCTTCTTTCTCCGTCCGATTGATAATAGCCCGATCCATGAGATTTTTAAGGCCTGTTTGATAATAGGAATTGAGAAAGGCCCGACGGAGTACTGCCAAGTCCAAATCACCATGAATATCCAGCGGGTATTCCAATACAATCTCGTCTTGGGTCAGTGTGCCCGTCTTATCTGTACAGAGGATATCAATAGCTCCTAGGTCTTGGATGGCATTCAGCTTCTTAATCACGACCTTTTCCTGAGCCATGATAATGGAACCTTTAGCCAAGCTAGCCGTGATAATCATAGGCAGCATTTCTGGAGTCAGGCCGACCCCAACGCTGAGGGCAAAGACACCTGCTTCCAGCCAGTCACCGTCTGTCAAACCGTTGATGAAGAACACGACTGGCACCATGACCAGCATCAGACGAATCAAGAGCCAGGAAATACTATTCATCTCGCGCTCAAAAGAGGTCGGTTCATCGTAGGTGTTCAGCGTCTGCTCAATGGCTCCCATCATGGTCTCATCACCAACCACCAGCACCAGAGCCGTAGCTCTTCCGGAAATAACGTTAGTTCCCATGAAGGCCAATGATTCTGTCTCTAAAAGGCTATCGAGATTTTGCCCATCCGCCTTGGTCAAACAGATCTTTTCTACTGCATCACTTTCCCCTGTCAGGCCGGACTGCTGAACAAAGAAATCACGCGAATCCAGCAACAGCACATCTGCAGGAATCATGTCTCCAGCACTAAGCTTGATAATGTCTCCTACAACAAGCTCATCAATTGGAAGTTCCTGCTCTGTTCCTTCTCGAATGACCGTAGCTGTATTGACAATCAGCCGAGACAGATTGCTAGCAGCGCGGTCACTCCGCAATTCCTGAACAAAACGAATGCCGCCGGAAATCAGCACCAGAACGACAATAATAATGGAAGTCGTCGGATCTTCCTCACCAGGCTTGGCCAGCCAAACATTAGTCACTAAGGACACCAGAGCAATCACCAATAAGATGACTGTAAAGGGGTTAATGATGGACTCGTAAATTTTCTTGAAAATAGAGTCTTCCTGACCCTTTGTGATGACATTTTCACCATAGAGATCACGATTTTCTTCGACCTGCTCTTCTGTCAGACCACGAAAGGCACTTTTGTAGAATGCTAGGGTTTCTTGTACAGGAAGCTGCAGAGCAGCAACTAATCTTTCTTTTACTGTTTTCATTGGTTTCTCCTTTATGTATGATTGATAAATTTCATACACAGGGACCAATCACTTTATGAGGACAGAACGACACAAATCAGCGATTGGCTGTGTATGTGCGGTTCCGGATGATCGTCAATTTGCATCGTACTTCTCCTTTCTTAGTTTATAAAAGCAGTTAATAATCCCAAGATGCCTGCAAGACATCAAAAGTAGCATTCATCTTCTGCGTCCATTCTTGCAAGTCAGGAAAATTGTCTCTCAAAGAAAATCCAATGACTTCTTCACGTAAATTCCACCAATCTACAAGAGCAACTACTTGGATTGTTGCAATATTTAAAGAGAGTCCTTGCTCAGTAGCCAGTTTCTCTAATAAAGCCAAACTCCGGACATTTCTCTCTTCAATTTGCTGATGTCTGTCTTTCCACCAATGCTCTTTTTCATGAAAAATTTTTTCCGCAACCATCGGCATTGTGTTTTCCAAAATTCCTTCAGCAACGGACAGTATGTTTAAAATGTGCCACTTCTCTATTCCATTAGGAAAAAGCGGAGTTTCCTGACCTAGCTCGTCTAAATATTGGGAAATTAAATCACTACCATACAACCATTCTCCATTGGAAGCTTGAAAAGCAGGAATCCTACCTAAAGGATTATCTTGATTGTGCGGTGAATTTTTGTCGAAAGCCACCTGAACCTTCTGAATATCCACTTGCTCCTCTAAATGATGGTGTAAAATTGTAGCATAGACTTTACGCGCAAAAGGACTGGTACTAGAATACCATAATTTCATTACTATTCCTCCTTCTTTTTCTTAAGAGGCAGGCAATCAACTATTTGTACTCTTGAAATATTTTTAGCAAAAAAGAAGACCCTGCCAATTCTGGGCAGGGTTGTTTGCATGTCAGGTTGTTCGCTTCATTGTTTTAAATACAGATAAAACAAGCATTCACCGTTCAAGCTTTAACTCCATAAGGCGATGAAATGAGCTTAGTCTTGACCTTTGCGATCAGAACTGTTGACCAACGAGTAGTGTCTCCACTGCTTTGCGGTAGTCATCCGTATCCTTATGGTAGCCTCACCTACCGATTGACACTATTACTATACTCCTCTTTAGAAAGATTGTCAATAAAGAGAGCTATTTTTTTTTTATTTTGGTAAAACTTCCGCAATCCGTCGACAAATCTCTTTGATCATAGTCTTCGGCGCAGCTGTATTGAGACGAGCATGTCCTTTGCCTTCTTGGCCAAAATCACTTCCTCTATTCAGGACAACTTTGGCTTCTTCTCGGAGCAAATGGAAAAGCTGATCATCTGTCAGTCCATAATCTGAAAAGTCCAGCCAAACCAGGTAAGTCCCTTGAGGCTTCATGACCCGCAGACGTGGCGCTTCCTTAGCAAAATAATTGACAACAAAATCAATATTTTCTTCTAAGACAGCCTTGAGCTCAGTCAACCAAGCTTTGCCATAGCGATAGGCAGCTTCTGTCGCTAGAAAACCAAGACCCGAAATTTCATGCTGATTATTGGCCAGTTGGCGCTTTTGAAACTTTTGTCGCAAGCTAGGATTCTCAATCACAGCATAGGAATTTTTAGTTCCAGCAATATTAAAAGTTTTAGTCGCACTGGCTAAAATCAAGCTAAAGTCCTTAAAGTCAGGTGAAACAGTATTGAAAGACTGGTGTTTATGTCCAAACAGCGTCAAGTCTTGGTGAATCTCATCTGAAACCACGAGAACACCGTACTTTTGGCAGAGACGACCAATCTTCTCTAAAACATCCTCTTCCCAAACTCGGCCTCCAGGATTATGCGGATTGCAAAGCACGTAAATCTTAACTTCATTGTCTACGATGTCCTGCTCCAGCTGCTCAAAGTCAATCTGAAAGAGACCGTCCTGCTCTACCAAAGAATTTGTAATCAGCCGACGATTATTGAGCTTGACACTTCGGGCAAAAGGCGGGTAAACAGGAGTATTGATCAGAACGGCATCGCCTTCCTTGGTAAAGGCTTGGATAGCCGTCGAAATCGCAGGAACAACTCCCTCGATAAAGACCAAGGCTTCCTTGTCAAATGTGTAGCCATGCTCATCACGCTCCCAAGCTAGAACAGCATTGATCAACTCCTCACTAGCATAGGTATAACCATAGACTAACTGATCAGCGTAATCATGCACTGTTTGCTTGATTTCAGGCAGGACTTCAAAATCCATATCCGCAATCCAGGCAGGTAGGACTTGACTGTCTTTCTCAACTTCTTTCCATTTATAAGTATGCTGACCAATCCGATTGGGCGCTGTTTCAAAGTTATAACTTCCCATATTAGTCCTCCAAGGCTGCTCGTAAATCGTCTACCAAATCTCGACTATCTTCGATCCCAATCGACAGACGCAGCAAATCATCAGTCAAGCCATAAGAATGGCGCACTGCAACAGGAATATCTGCATGAGTCTGGGTCGTTGGATAGGTAATCAAGCTCTCCACTCCCCCCAAACTTTCTGCAAAGGTAAAGACTTTCAGGCTATTTAAGAGATGAGGAATCTTGTTTTCATCGACAACTTTAAAGGAAATCATGCCGCCTTTACCTGGATAGAGAACTTCTTTTACTGCAGGAGATGACTTCAGAAATGCGACTACTTCTTGCGCATTCTGAGTAGAGCGCTCCATGCGAAGAGCTAGGGTCTTAAGACCACGCAAAAGCAGATAGCTGTCAAATGGAGACAGGACTGCTCCAGTTGTATTGAGATTATAGAAAAGCTTGTCATAAATGGCAGTATCATTGGTCATGATAGCTCCAGCCAAGACATCATTGTGTCCGCCCAGATACTTAGTCGCAGAGTGCAAGACAAGGTCAGCTCCATCCTCCAGCGGTCTTTGGTAAATAGGACTGTAAAAGGTATTGTCCACAATGACAGTTGCTCCTCGCTCATGAGCCACTTGGGAAATGCAGGCAATGTCAAACTCTACCATGAGAGGATTGGTCGGTGTCTCGATATAGACAATATCTATATCATCCGTTAGCTTGTTCAGGAGTTCTTCTTCTGTATTAGCATAGGTAAAGCTAAAGCGTCCTTCCGCTTCGACCTGAGCAAACCAGCGGAAAGAGCCACCATAGAGATCTCGAACAGCCAAAACCTTACTGCCAACTGGAAAGGCGCTAAAGGCCAGCACAATAGCCGACATACCAGAGCTAGTCGCTAGGGCATAATCTGCACTTTCGATAGCAGCTAGAGTCTCTTCCAAGCTAGCCCGTGTAGGGTTCTTGGTTCGAGTATAGTCATATCCTGTGGACTGGCCAAACTCTGGATGCTGGTAAGTCGTTGAAAAATGCAAGGGGGTTGTTAAGGCACCCGTTGTTGTGTCTGTTTTCACTCCCGCTTGAGCCAACAAGGTATTTAATTTCCGTTCTCTCTCCATTTAACCGTTCCTCTTTTTTAAAATATTCTACCTTTCTATTGTAACATCTTAAGAAAGTCTTGAGCTTTTTTCTTTTCAAGAGCTAGCTATAGTCTGAAACTATAGAGTAACAATCCATAAAAAAAGAGTCGCTGAACGACTCTTCGTTTCTTATTTCATTCTTAATCGTTGGCGCAAACTATCTGCCTTTTGTCCGATAAAACGGTCTATGAGCCGAACTTTGAGAGACAGTACGATATAGACGAGCATTCCGACTCCTCCAACGGCAGCGACATAGATAAAGCTGTACATCCGATTAGTTGGCTGGAAGATAAAGCTTAGTAGATACTCGACAAGCAGAACCAAGATCACCATGGCAATTGTGAGAATCATACTCAACAGCAGGCGCTTCAAGAGATTCTTAGGATTCAAACCAACAACCTTGCGAATTTCTCTAAACATGAAGAAGATTGGCAGTAAAAGGCCGACAGTCGTTGAAATCAAGGGACCATAAGCATGGAAGAGATTGATCATCGGCACTTGCAGACTGAGCTTGACAAGAACTCCATAAAAGAAGTAGAGAATGGCTTTCTTGTTTTGGAACAGAGCTTGAATCATCGGAGCGAGAACTGTATAGGTGCTGAGAATGATTGTCTGCAGCATAGCGCAGATGAAGAGCCCCAGTGCTAGACTATCTGGCTTACCATAGAAAACGGTATAGAGCGGACTAGCCACCAGAACTGCTCCCACTGTTGACGGAAAGATAAAGAAGAGCAACATGCTAAGATTATCTTGCACTAGGCGAGCAGCCGAGCGAAAGTCACCCTTGACATAATTTTCGGTCAAGAGAGGAATCCCGACACCACCGATAGAAGTTGCCACCGCAATTAAAATCATGGTGATTTTATTTGGATTAGCTGAAAAATAGGCGAATTGTACTAGGAGCTCTGATTTCGTATAATCGCTAATCTGGGTCATGATATTGATAAAGGTCGCCTGGTCAATAATCTGGAAAAGCTGAATAGCTGAGCCTGTAATGATAAAGGGAATGGCTTCTCGTATCGTATCCCAGAGGAGAGAGCGGCCACTAATTCCCGCGGACTTTTTAGGCTTTCTCAGGATAGAGCGTAGCATACCCGTTTTTGCTAGATAGAAAAGTAAGACGAGCATACTTGCCAGCATCCCGACAAAAGCAGCAAAGGTAGACTGGGTCACAGCTTCAACATAGTCACCTGAACCGATTTTCATAATGAAATAAGCCGTCAGTAGCATCCAGATAACCCGAATCACCTGCTCCGAAATCTGGCTGATGGCATACGGTTTAAGATTATTAAACCCTTGGAAGAAGCCCCGAATGACACTCATAGACGGAAAAATGAGCACAGCCCAAGACAAACTTTGCATGACTGGAATCAAGTCAGCCCCGCCACCAGACATTGAGGCAAAAACCGGTGCCATCAAGTACATGATGACTGCAAAGATCAATCCCAATACCAGCATGAACTTGAGAAACTCTCGAATGAGAGCAAAGCTGTGTTCCTCCTTGTCAATCGTATTGTACTTAGCAACCTGCTTTGCAACAGCCACCGGCACTCCTGCTGTGGAAACCAAAAGGAACCAAGCATAGATATTATATCCCATGGTAAAAAGACCATTGGCCTCTGCCCCGTGCTGGCCCATCCAGATGTACCAAGGGATGATATAAACAGCCCCAAGAAGGCGGCTGATAAAATTACTAGCAGTCAGCCAGGCAGTCCCTCTTAGCATTTTCTGCTGCTGGCTTGTTGTTTCTTGGCTCATAGAAAACCTCTTCCATTTGTTCTTCTTTTATTATAAACTTTTCCTTGCCTCTTGTAAAACATAGCCTTTCGGTTTACAATAGAGATATGATAAAAATTGAAACAATACTAGATATTTTAAAAAAAGACCAAAATTTTCGTGAAATCATCGCTGATGGACACTACCACTTCAACTATCAGGGCTTAACCTTTGACAAGATTAGCTATGATAGTCGCAAGGCAGATAGCAGAACTCTCTTCTTTGTCAAGGGTGAGCATTTCAAGCGGGAATTTTTAGAGAAGGCTATAGCAGCTGGACTAGGGTTTTACCTGAGTGAGACTGACCTCGAAGTCGGCATTCCAGTGCTCTTGGTCAATGATATTAAACAAGCCATGAGCCTCATTTCTATGGAATTTTACGGTCACCCAGAGCAAAAACTCAAACTTTTGGCCTTCACTGGTACCAAGGGCAAGACCACATCGGCTTATTTCGCTTATAATATTTTAAAACAAAGCCACAAACCAGCCCTGCTTTCTACTATGAATACCACTCTGGACGGTGAAACTTTCTTTAAATCAACCCTGACCACTCCTGAGAGCTTAGACCTCTTTGAGATGATGGCTCAAGCTGTAGCCAATGGTCGTACCCATCTCATCATGGAAGTCTCCAGCCAGGCCTATCTTAAAAAGCGAGTCTACGGCCTAACCTTTGATGTAGGTGTCTTCCTCAATATCAGCCCTGACCATATCGGTCCGATTGAGCATCCGACTTTTGAAGACTACTTCTACCACAAGCGACTCCTGATGGACAATAGCCGAGCTGTTGTTGTCAATAGTGGCATGGATCATTTTCAAGTTTTGGCTGAGCAAGTGGCCAACTATGACCACGACTTCTATGGACCAGACTCCGCCAATAGCATCCAGCAATCGCAAGCCTTCTCCTTTAAAGCACAAGGGAAATTGGCTGGTTCCTACGATATCCAGCTGATTGGTCGCTTCAATCAGGAAAATGCCATTGCTGCTGGCCTAGCCTGCCTACGACTCGGAGCTTCTTTGGAAGATATTCAAGCTGGTATTGCCCAGACACGAGTTCCGGGACGCATGGAGGTCTTGACCCAGTCAAACGGTGCCAAGGTTTTCGTGGACTATGCCCACAACGGCGACAGTTTGGCTAAGTTGCTGTCCGTCGTTCAAGAGCATCAAAAAGGACAGACTGTACTTGTACTAGGAGCCACTGGCAATAAGGGAGAAAGTCGACGCAAGGACTTTGGTCTCCTACTCAACCAACATCCTGAAATCAAAGTGATTCTAACCGCAGATGATCCAAATCGTGAAGATCCGATTGCTATCGCAAAAGAAATTGCTAGCTACATCTCCTTTGAGGTGGACATGATTGCTGACCGAGAGGAAGCCATCAAAAAAGCCCTCAGCCTGACTAGTTCTGAAGGCGATGCCGTCATCCTGGCTGGTAAGGGAGCAGATGCCTACCAAATCATCAATGACCAAAAGGTTCCCTATCCTGGTGACTATGCACTGGCAGAAAAATACATATAAAAAAGGACTTTCGAGTCCTTTTTATTATCCATTCCACATCACTAAGACATAGAGCAAGCTGCTGCCTACCATATCCGCAAAGGCATGTGCCAAAAAGAAAGGCAGCAAGTTTTTAACCTTGTATTTATAAAAGAAATAATAGAACAGACCGAAGACCACGCCAATCAGAAAAGCAGAGACTAGCCCCTGATAGGTATGGACAGAAAAGCGAACCAGCGTTGAAAAGCCTAAAACCCACCATTTGCTCTCTTCTTTCACCGATGTGAGCAAGCCTAAGAAAAAGAATTCCTCATAAACACCATTGAAAAGAGAATAGAGAATGACGACAGGTCCCAGCGCAGCTAGTTTGCGAAAAACTTCGACAAAGGTCCAGTCGATATGCCGCAAAATTTCTAAGTCAAAATAATTATAGGAACCGACTAAAGCTGCTATCACATCAGAAGTTAGACCGACAACCACAAAAATTAAGGGCGCCCAAAGAATAGACCAAGACAAGCGTAGTTTCAGCTGTTTGAAATCATAATGACGGATGCCTAGATAGATGAGAGCCAATACTAGCAGGAAAACTTGCAATTTCAAATTGCTCAGCAAGGCAAAATTTTCATCCTCTGGTCTGGGCACGATTGCTTGTCCTACAGAGCTGGACATCGTCAGCCAATTTATTGTTGAGGAATAAATAAATTGACCAAACATAATAGCGGCTAAAATCAGCATATCGAACCATCTAAGGTTCTCCAGTGGTTGCTCGGGATAGATTTTTTTCAACATTGTCATTCATATTCCTTTCCCAAATTCTATATACTACTATAGCACAGAATATGGCAAAATGACAGGTGGGTTTGTCTAATTTTTCCCTCATTCTAAAAACTATCAGTCCAATTGGAAGATTAGGCGCTCTTTGTCAAAGCTGGCCTGTAATTCATACTTACCAGCTTCATTCTGACGAATGTAACCTAGAGTCACTAGACTATCGACAAAAATATCTCGACGTTTCTGCAGGAGCTCATCCTTTCGGACATACTTGAGGAGGAAAGTCGTCATATACTTGAGGGCATACTCTGGATTCACATCTCCCAAAATAGCATAAAGGGGCTTCTGCTCCTCAGACAGCGGATACTGTCGCTGCATTTTATAAAAATAATTGGACAAGGTCAGTTTATCTCTCTGAAAATCGGTCTTTTCCAGCAGAATAGCCGTATTAGTCTGATTAGCAAGCTGAGTCTCAAAGCTCAAATTCAACAATTCTTGATAGATCGGACTATCATCTCGAATAAAAACTTCCTGATCTAAAGATAGATTTTCAAGATTCTCCAAAAGCGGAACCTGCTGATAATAGCGCTTATTCTCCCGCCGAATGTAGCCCGCCTTGATACATTCCTCCATGAAGCGATCTAGATTGGAAGAGCCCGCAAATTCACGTTTGATTTCTCTTAAAATCACATCATCCTGCTGATCCAGATAATTGATTAGTTTTTCAAATAAGGGCTGTCGTGTCAGCCGAGTCGGATTGAGAATTTTAATCATGGAGCTCTCCTTTAAAAATGAGTTTGGCTGATTGAGCCAACTGACTGGGATTGGTTCCAGGATGTCCTACGGGCACCGCTGAGCCCAATTCCTCATAATAAGCCTGCCAAAACGCAGAAACCACATTTTCATCATCACCAAACTGCATGGGAATGGTCTCAAAAATTGGCAAAATCTGAGCAATATATTCCGAGCAGTAAAAGCCCTCGCTCTCAGCATAAAAACTAGCATTATAAGGCTTTCCAAGATGGGACTTAGCTTCTTTAAAGGCAGTAGAAGCATCTATCTCTGGATAAGCAAAGACATGATAGATGTCCCCTTCTTCCAAAAACTGGCTCAAGGGTTGATGGGTCACTCCCTTGTCCTGCGTTGCATGGTAAATCTCACCATCAAAAACGATGCCCACATGGCTATAGGAGCCCGTTGCTGTCCGAATCGCTGCTGCCATATCGGATTTCCCAACTGTAAACAATAGATCACCATTTTGTAAAGCTTGAATCTTCATTTCTCTCGTCTATCAAAAAAGGAGCCGAAACTCCTTTACATGTGTGGAAAACCAGTGTTTCCTATCTTTTAGTTGTCATTTAAACTATTAAGCATTAAAGCTTTCAGTCAACTGAGGCACCACTTGTTTCTTACGTGAAACGGCACCAGCCAAGAAGGCATGGTTATTTTCAAGTTTGAAGTTGAAAGCTGCTTCTACCTTGTCCATGTTTGCGCCAATTGCAAGGATTTCCGAGTTTGAGTTTACGATGTCTGTAATCATCAAAACAAAGTCAGAATAACCATTTGCTGCAATAGCCGCTTGCATTGCTGCCTCGATTTCTGCTTGGCGTTCCAAAACTTCAGCAATATCTACAGTGTTGACTTGTGCTACACGGACATTATTTCCATTTAATTCAAAAGTCTTAGCATCGATGTCAATCAATTCTTCTGCAGACTTGCTGGCCAAGTTTGTACCAGCCTTCAGCATAGCGAGACCGTATTCTTCCAAGTTCACACCTGCTAACTCAGCCAACTCAGGAGCAATATCCTTATCACTTGGGTGTGTCGTTGGAGATTTCAAGAGGAGAGTATCTGAAATCAAACCAGATAACATCAAACCAGCAAGCTCTTTAGGAACAGCTACACCGTGTTCTTTAAACATACGATAAACGATAGAAGACGCTGACCCAACAGGTTCCAAACGCATGTAAAGTGGGCTTGCAGTTTCAAAGTTAGCTACACGGTGGTGATCCACAACGCCATAAACTTCCACTTCAGCGATATCTGAAACAGATTGTTGGAATTCATTGTGGTCAGTCAAGATAACTTGCTCTGCACCTTCTGCTTTAGCTGATGTGATCACGCGCGGTGCTTCTACACCAAAATAGTTCAATACAAAGGCTGTTTCTTCATTTGGTGTCCCAAGAGCTACTGCTTCTGTATCCAAACCATAAGCTGTTTTTGCAAGATAAGCAAAGGCTACAGATGACCCGATGGCATCTGAGTCTGGATTTTGGTGACCAAATACTAGAATCTTAGACATGATAATACCTCTTTGTTTTTAATAATATTTATTCCACTTATTTTACCACAATTATGGGTATTTCACAAAAGGAGAAGGATATTTTCTTGAGAAAAATTGTAGCTTTGCAATAGAGGTCTGAGCTGAACCTTCAAAATAATCATCCAACCTTAACCGTCGATACAAGTATCATCTCTTATGAAAGTCCCCCAGAAGAAAGGCTTGCCTTATCATTTTTATTTCCTATAAAAGGAATTTTTCCCTAAAAAACAGCCCTATCATAAGATAGGACTGGAAAATTTATCAAGTTAGCGATAGAGGCGATCGTCACTACTATTTAAGTGACTGTCTCTTCTCCCGTTTAGCCAAGAGAGGTAAGATGACGCCTAAACTAATCAAGATAATCGGTGTCAAGATATTTGTCATCAGAGAGAAGCGCCAACCAGCTGGATCAACCGCATAGTCTACTTTGGGAACCATACCTAAAATACAAGCAAAAGCTGTGAAAAGGAAGCACCAAGCTCCGATGATAAAGCCAAATTTTGGATTTTTAGTAAGTTTATATTCCGCATCCTTGTATTTCTTCCAAGCTTTATTGAGCAACATATAAGCCACGAATACCCAAAGATAACGCATCGGCATAACGATGGAGTTAAGATTAGTCATCCATTTAACCAGACCATCAATTTCCTTGATTCCAAAGATTGGTAGGACAATCAGGAAACTTACCAAAATCCCTGTCAGGATATAACCGTTAATCAGTACACCTTTTGATGTCCGCTTGCGTAGCCAGCTTGGGACAAATTCTTCGTCTGCATTATTGAGCAAGATTTGTAGAGGCGCGTCAATTGAGAAGGCCAAGGCAGCAATCTGTCCGACCATATTGGTCAGGGCATAGATGACTACCAGTACATTGCCTACACCCCAGTAGTTGCCCAGCATTTGAAAGGCTTGGTAAGCACCGTTTCGCATCAGGTCTTCAGGAATATTGCTGCCATCAAAAAGCATGCCCATAG
>CAJPQE010000022.1:0-19638 GCA_905372795.1 Streptococcus cristatus
GCTGAATTGAACGTTAAACAAAACGAAAAAAACTCAGCTCAAAAATCAGCTATGCGTACTGCAATCAAAGCATTTGAAGCAAACCCGTCTGAAGAACTTTTCCGTGCTGCTAGCTCAGCTATCGATAAAGCAGAAACAAAAGGTTTGATCCACAAAAACAAAGCAAGCCGCGATAAAGCACGTCTTTCAGCTAAACTTGCTAAATAATGCATCGCGCATACAAAGGAGCTCCACGGAGCTTTTTTTGTTGCTCACTGTAATTAGGAGAATGTATATGAAGATTGCTATCATCGGCTACTCCGGATCTGGCAAGTCAACCTTAGCCCAGCAGTTAGGCCACTTCCACCATATTCCCGTGCTTCATCTGGACACGATTCGGTTTGAAGAAAACTGGCAGACTCGTAGTCAAGACCAATTCAAGGCTGATTTAGCGGATTTCCTCAAGCGAGAACAATCCTGGGTCATCGATGGCAACTACTCTTTTGCCTACTTTGAGGAGCGCATGGCGCAGGCTGATCAGATTATCTTTATGAACTTTTCTCGCTGGAACTGCCTCTATCGCGCCTTCAATCGCTACCTCAAATATCGAAATCAGGTGCGAGAGAGTATGGCTTCTGGCTGTACTGAAAAACTGGATTGGGAATTCATCCGCTGGATCCTTTGGGATGGCAGGACAAGAGAGACTAAAAATCTCTATCAAAAGGTTCGTCAGACCTATCCTGAAAAATTTATCGAATTGCAGAATCAAAAGCAATTATCAGACTATGTAAAAGAATCTGGGACAAAAGTCTAATCTTAAATATAAAAAGCGAACAAAACGGAGTTATCTGACACTCAGAATTCTGTCTTGTTCACTTTTTTGTCTAATCTATCAATTTTAAAAATTTATAATAAAGAATCCCTAAAATCAAAATCTTTTTGTCCCAGCCTCGTTCAGTATTATTTGTCAAGAAAAATCAGAAGTATTCATCGATGAGGTAAAAAGGTGAAATTCCAACTTACAAAATTGTAAGAAAAATGAGAGAAATGTAAGCTAAAGAAATGGAAAGAAGGAACTCTTTCTTGTATCATAGGAAAGGAAAAAGGAGTATCCTATGAAAAAAATGATTGACAATAGCAGTTTGAAACTGCTTGCTATGCTTGCAATGCTGATTGACCATATCGCCTGGGTATCTTTTCCACTGGCTACCAATATGAATATTCTCTCTCCTAACTGGCTGGCCAATAGTATGCACATAATAGGCCGCCTGGCTTTTCCAGTCTTTGCCTTTTGTATTGCAGAAGGCTATCGGCACAGTCATGATGTGAGCAAGTATATGAGACGATTGGGGCTGCTGGCTCTTATCAGTATCATCCCTTTCTCTCTGATGGGCTGGGTTACTGGTCTTGGCTTTATCATGCAAAATACGGTTGTTACTCTCTTTTTGGGGCTCTGTGCTCTTTATTACAGTGATCAGCAAACAGCAACCTGGAGAAAAGTTCTAATTATTCTACTCTGTTTTACTCTGTCCATTATCGCTGACGGCGGACTGACGGGAGGAGTTTTTGGTATCTATTCCTTTGCAAAGATTAAAGACCCAATCTTCCGAAAAATTGGCGGTGTCTTGGCACTGAACAGTGTGCAAATCCTAATTTTGGCCTTCAATTTCTCCTATGATGGTCTGGCTGATCTGGCTGCCACCTGTCTTCTGTTTCTCCTCGTGACCTCTTTCTACAACGGTCAAAAAGGGGCCAATATTGGAAAAGTATTTTACTGGTTTTATCCCCTTCATTTGCTCGCCCTGTCTCTGTTTCGAATTGCCTTTCTCTTATTTCTAATGTAGTTAATGAATGTATTAAAAGTTGCAGTAGAATACCTGTTAAGTTAATTTTTCTTTCGGTAAGTCTAAATAATAGAGTAAAAGAGTCTGGGACAATAGTCTCTTTGCTACAAAAAAGAGTTTGGGACAAAAATATTTCAATTTTTAAAAATCTTAATTATTAAACCTTTCAAATCTATAATTAAATGCAAAAAGCGAACAAAACAGAATTCTGATTACCAGAAAACTAGTTTTGTTCGCTTTCTATATTTGAGGTCGGACTTTTGCCCCAGCCTCCTTTTCTTATTCTTCTTTTACAAAAACTAATTCTTTATCATTCGAAAGATCTGCTCGATAGGTAAAACCTGCAAAAGAAAGCTGTTTTATTTGCTCAAGAGTATCGACCTGAGCTTCCATCAAAGCAGTCAAAAACTGCCCACGCGCTTTTTTAGAAATAGTAGAATGACTTTTGAGTTTGCTAGATTTTTCTTCTAAAAACTTGAACCGAAGCATCTTCTCTCTGACCGATTTTTCAAAAACATCTTCAAATTCACTAGACAAGAGCGAAAGCAGCATATCCTCATCCGCTACTGCTTCTGTATAATCGTCCCGCCAAAATTTTTTCAGCCTTTGACCATTTGGCTTCAGCCCCACCAAAAAGTCCAGCCGATGAGGGGCAATCGGAGTAAGGGCAGGAATGACCCCATATAGACTAGAAGTTAACAGCAAATGCTCTTGAATGTAGGAGCTTTCCTCTTGTGTCCAATCTTTTCGCTTGATATTACGATACATGAGCCCGTCAAATAAGTGCAAGGCTGGGTAGATCTCCGCTTCATTCTTGCTCAAATTTTGAATTCTTTGGTGTTCTATTTCAGCCATCTGCGGACTGATTTTGTATAATTTTTCCAGCTCCGTGGCTGAGAATTGCAACAACTCTTCTATTATAGTTTTGCTTTTAGGTGTCAACTGGGAGCGCCCCAGCGAGCTCTGATTTTCATTCATTTCTTTGGCGGTCGGAATTAAAATCTTCATATTTTCCCTTTCTCATCTTGGATTCAGAGTCCATTTTCCTGTTTTCCTTACTCATGATTATAGCAAATTTTGGACTAATTGGATTTATTCTTGACTTTAATTTTCAAAAATGATAATATCTAGTTATCAAAACTAGATATTAGAAAGTTTGAAATTTGGAAACGAAAAATCTGTTCCCGAGATGGGATGAATTACCTGTTCTTGACCTGTATCTGGACCAAGTCCTGCTCTACGTCAACAAGGTCTGCAAGCCAGCTTTTACTGCATCCGACAAAGGCTTGACGGCATCCATGATCAATAATTATGTCAAGCATGCCTACCTTGAAAAACCTCTAAAGAAAAAATACAATCGTCAGCAAGTTGCCCGCTTGATTGCCATTACAAGCTTGAAAACTGTTTTTTCTATTCAAGATATTGCTGCTACTTTAGATATGCTCAATGCTGAGACCCAGTCTGAAGAGCTCTACAATGATTTTGTGGATTATATGAACGGACGGAAACTTGAAGTGACGCCCATTATTGCCAGTGCTTGTCAGACCTTAAAACTCTACCAGCAGACCCTTGCTTTTATCCAAGTACCCGAAAAGGAGGCCGATAACGATGAACTACGCGCTTAAACTCAGTAAACAACTCTCTTTTGGAGAGGAAATTGCCAATGCTGTTACCCATGCCGTCGGAGCTGTTTTGATGCTGATTCTCCTTCCGATTTCTGCTGTTTACAGCTATGAAGAGCATGGCATGGTTTCTGCTGTTGGCACTTCTATCTTTGTCATAAGCCTTTTCCTCATGTTTCTCTCTTCTACCATTTACCACTCCATGTCCTATGGCTCTACCCACAAATACATCCTACGGATTATTGACCACTCCATGATTTACATCGCTATCGCGGGCAGCTATACGCCAGTCGTCCTTTCACTCATGAATGACTGGCGGGGCTATCTGATTATCGTGATTCAGTGGGGCACGACCATCTTTGGCATTCTCTACAAAATCTTTGCCAAAAAGGTCAATGAGAAATTTAGCCTGGCTCTCTATCTAATTATGGGCTGGCTGGTTATCTTTATCATCCCGCAAATTATCGGACAAACTGGACCAGTGTTTTGGGGACTCATGCTAGCAGGCGGTCTTTGCTACACAGTCGGCGCTGGTTTTTATGCCAAAAAGAAGCCCTACTTCCATATGATTTGGCACCTCTTCATCCTTGCTGCCTCTGCCCTCCAGTACCTAGCAATTGTTTATTTCATGTGAGAGTGAGACAGAAATCGGTAATTCGTTAGAATTCGATTTCGTCGTCTCACCTCCGCACAGTTGAGTAGGGCTGTAAAAGCTGATGAAATCAGCCTAGTAGAGCCCACTCAACCACTGCGTCTTGCTCGACAATCCAAAGACAATTGAGAGGCTAGGACTTTTGTCCCAGCCTCTTCTCTATAGTATAATGCAGCTCTTCAACTAAGCCTACAACTGATCTGCGAAAACCACTTCTCAAAAACAGGAACTTTGAAAATAATAAAAATTTAAGCTTTTTCTGCTAAGATAAAGATAGAAAAGATGATCTCTGGCAATTAAATCTGCCAATTATGGAAGGGAAATGAATGACTATTTTATCAAAAATCCGCCCATCGCAGCCCCTTAAAGAGCTGAAATGGTTCGATATTCTTGTGATTACTCTGCTCATGTTTGGTCAGTTCATCTACACATCAACCGAGCTTTATCTAGCTAGCTTTGCACCGACAGCGACGACAGCGGCAACTGAAACTGTCAGCAATACAGCTAGCGAAGGCGCAGCATTCTCAAGCAATTTCGATCTTCAGCTACTGATGCTGGTCTTGACCATTCTTTATCTATTGCTTCGGCGCTTTGATTTTAAGCAGCTTCCCATCCGCCTGACTTGGTCGGTTCTGCTCTGGACACCTCTTATTTTTGCCGCAGTAGGATTCTTTGGTGATATTGTGACGACACTGAGCGGCGAGTACAATTACTTTGATCCAACTCCCTGGTCTTATGTAGATGTGCTAGAAATCTTCCGGAAATTTGCTGATCTGACACCAATGGCCATCCTCTACGGACTGCTCAATGGCTTCTATGAAGAATTCTTCTTTCTGGGGCTTATGACCTCAGTCAAGGATAAGTATAAGTGGTGGGCGCTGGCCTACTCTACTATCATTCGGATTTCTTTCCATACTTACCAAGGAATGCTCTGGGCCTTGGTTATCGGAGTGGTCTATGGACTCTTTTACTATTTCCTTTACAAGTACAAGGTCAAGAACCTCCTTCCTTTCTTTCTCATGCACGCCTTGGCGGATATGTTTGGCTCCAGCTTGATGTATGTACTGATTAACTGGCGTTTTTAAAAGGATGAAAATCAGCTGACATACAGTTTATATCGGAAAACTATAAAATAAATCGCAACTAAAAAGCTTAGAAACAAGGTATCAAGTAACCTCGCCGCTAAGCTTTTTATTATGGTCAATTAGCAATTAAAACTAGCAATTTCTCTATCAAGTTTTTTCATATAGTAGCGATAGATCAGATAAGAAACAAGTCCACAAATCAAAATCAGCAGAACAGAAAGGAGATAGAGAACCGTGAGAGATAGGGAGTATGAAATCGCATAGAGAACGCCAATCACGATCATCACTCCAATAGTAAAGGCTAGTGCCAATAGGGTCTTACCCATACTGTTATCTCGACTCATCAGTTCGTTGACATTAGACCAATTGCTCACCAAATGCTTATAATCCCGATGATAGCCCCAAGCGCTCCAAGCTAGACTAGCCATAAACCAAACCAGTAGCATAACGAGAAACGTCACCAAATGAACATGGAAGATAAGACTAGTCACCAAAAGAAGAATCACTGGTAGAATGGACTGAATAGCAAAGAGATACCAAAATTTGAGACGAACGTATTTTCTTAGCTCAAAAGGTAAGACCTTCAGATAATCAAAATTTTCCCGCTCCAAGGATAAACCTATAGAGGTCAGATTATTCCCACCCGAATTGAGGGTGGCGATAAACATAGATAGGAAGCTAAGCGGAAGTAAAAATCGCGGAATCAAGAACGGGCTAACATTTAGATCTGCTTTGACTGCCCCCATGGCCATACTAAAAATGATGATGTAAGGAATCAGTGCTGACATGAAGAGAGCCTGCAAGATAACCGAACCTTCACTCAGCAGCCGAATGTGATAGCGCCAGACGAACTTCTTAAAGTTCTTGGCCTCGTCCATATTGATATCGTGCACCCGCTCACGTTTGCCACTTGCTGCACCCGTCATCAAGGCTGCTTCATAAAATTCTGGTATGACCTTGAACTTAACCACCAAGAAGAGCAGAGCCGCCACGGCAAGCCAAGCTAGAATTCCTAAAATTGCAGACAAGCTAAAAGGATTGATGATAAAGTCGTAAAAGGCTACAACGGGCGGGAAATAAGGTGTGGCTATTGTATTGCTGGCGATACTACGACTGTTCATTTGATTGATAAAGATATAGAGTCCTACCGAACCAAGGGAAACTAGCCCTAGAATCACATTGGATAGAATAGTCTTATACTTTCTAAAGAAAGCTGTCTTGGTGATAAAGTGCACCAAAATCAAAATGATAAAGGTTATAACCGAGCTTAAAATGACAATCGAAATCAAGGCCATAGGCAAGCCGACTAAGGGATTTCCGCCTTGAAGAGCTAGCACGATGAAATAGCTATACATGGGCAGAATTGCAATCAAGAGGGTCAGGACAACAGAGATGCTTTTTCCGACAATGATTTCTGATTCACTAAAGGCATAGGGCCGATAGGACTGCAAATCCTTGCTTTCATAGAAGACATTATAGAAAACGAGGAAGCCCTGCGACATAGAAAATACAGCAAATATGGAGACCATATTGGCAAAATGTCCCGGATTGCCCACCATGTGATTGAAGGCACTCATGATACCAAAGAAGAACAGGTAGACCAACCCCAAAATCAAATACATTCGAATAGCCTGCAGGGAGACATTGACCTTGACCTCTGGATTCTTTTCCTGCTTCTTGCGGTATTGCTGCAACTGCGAAGCTTGAATCGCATAAAGAATATTGATATCAACTAATTTTTTAATCGCTTTAAGGCGCATCTGAACTCACCTCTTCTCTGCGGCCAGCCAGACCTAGATAGATGGTTTCGAGGGACTGGTCTGGATGCTGGGCTTTCAAGTCTTCAACCGTTCCGTAGAATATCAGCTCTCCTTTTTTGAGAATGGCAATCTTATCGCATAGCTGCTCAGCCACTTCTAACACGTGGGTTGAAAACAGAACTGTATTGCCCTTGTCAGCATGCTCACGCATCATCTGCTTGAGATCAAAAGCTGCCTGAGGATCCAAGCCTGTCAAAGGCTCATCCAAGACCCAGATATCTGGATCGGACAAAAGGGCACCAATGACAAAGACCTTCTGCCGCATACCGTGTGAAAACGACTCAATTACTTCATAGCGATGGCTAGCAAAGTCAAAGATAGCCAGCAATTCACCCAAACGAGCCTCTACTTCTGCTGCGGTCATATCGTAGGACGTCGCCACTAGCTCCCAAAATTCATTGGCTGTCAGTCGCAAGAAAAGGTCAGGAGAATCAGCTACATAGCCGATTTTTTTCTTGATTTCTAGACGATTACTGGATAGCTCCTTGCCGTCCACAAAAATTTGCCCCTGCGTCGGATTGATGACGCTGACCAAGGATTTAATGGTCGTTGACTTACCCGCTCCATTGTGACCGATCAGACCAACAATCTCACCGCTTTCCAAGGTCAGATTCAGATGGTTAAGCGCCAGCTTGCCATCATAGTCTTTTGTAACATCTCTAAATTCAATCATGGGAATCTCCTTTGCTATGTTTTGAGGTTATTATACTATCCTAAAAGTCATTTGTCTAGAAACTAGCGAAAAAGTTCGGATTTTACTTTAAAACAAGGAAGAACCATCCTTTAAACCTTGAAAGATTGAGCATTTTCCAGCAGATAGAGCAAGAAATTGGGAATGGTTTCCAGCATGTCCTGCTCATAGACACGCTCAGTCAGCTGATGCAAGTCCTTGCCCCATGGACCGAGATTGATACCGGGGATATGATTGGCCGCAATTTCTGGGAAATCCAGATGATAGAGATTCTCAGGCACAGGCATACTGGCAATCAGGTCTTGGTATTCAGCGACAGGCTTCTCCAAGGCACAGTAACTAAGGTCACAAATTCCCATGAAAAATTCGTCCACTTGGAGTTGACAGACGGCTTCCTTGTCCAGATAATCCCCATAAAGTTGAACGACCTTATCAATCCTAATCGGACTATCTGACAAGCGGCGACAATTCATAGATGGATAGTAAGGCGGCGCGATCGCTAAGACAACCAAAGCTTCCTTACGGTCGTAGAAATCTAAAACTTTCTGGATATTTTGAATGCTGATTTCTTGATAGGATGCTCCGTTTTGGAAGGCTTGCTGGGCTTCTTCATAAATCTGCTGCAGGGTTTCTTCAAAACCGATTTTTTCTTGGCATTCTTTCAGTAATTCCTGATAGGTCAGCACGCGCGGTTTTGGTACAAGCTTGCTTTCTTCATAAACCTTCTGCAACTGACAGTAGTTTTGATAAAAGCCATCCACTGCTTCCTGACTGAGATTATTTATGGTCGCCAGCAGCTCACTTGGACTCTTTTCTAGATAAAGGACGCTGAAATAACCTGCAGCACGCAGCACTGTTGACACATCGTAATTTTCTTTCAAATCACGCAGATAAGACCAAGATGGCAGGGGCGAGCGTTCGCCATAGGCCATGTCAGATAGAGCCGGATTAAGGTCAATTTTTTCAGCAACCTTGGCCAGCAAGGACAGGGCATTAATCCCCTTGAGTGGCTCTTTCATGTGAGAAAGGATACCCTGAGTCACGACAACTGGCATCAACTTGCCAACTGTTCCTATATGAAGCACCTTTTCCTCCGCTGACTGACTCTCAAAAGGCTCAGAATCCACGGCTAGAAGGTAATGAAGATTGAAGCGCTCCTTCAATTCAGCAAGCAGGGCTGTTGCTGCCCGCATGCCTTGAGAATAGGACTCCTCATCTCCGACCGACAGATAGAGCAAATTGGCCTGACCAGACTGTGTCTGACTATATCTCTCCACTACTCCCAGCTGCAAGGCCAGAGCCGCCTTCATGTCGCAAGAGCCCCGACCGAACTGCCACTTGTCCGAGGCAATATCCGCTAAAACATCTGAATCTGAAGAAATGGAGGGCAGTTTTTCTTTGAGGGACTGATTATCAAAAGCCCAGTCTTTGAGACTGCCAAAGTCCTCAATATCTACTGTATCATGATGATGAAAAAGAATTACGGTGTCAGCCGTATCTCGCTTGACCAGAGCCCAGTTGACACTGCGGTTATAAAAATCATTCGGAATCTGATAGCAGCCAGACTGTTCTGGATGCTCCTGAAAATAAGGAATCTCCCCTATCCGCTCCTGAAGAAAGGCTTCAATCTTCCGCTCAGAACTAGTATGGGTAAAACTTTCAATCGCCATACTTTGGTCAAAAATATCTTGAATATACTGTTTCATTCTTTCTACCTCTATATTACTGGCACTTCTGACTTGCAGGCCAAGTCCAGCTGAAAGACGATAAGGCAAAAGCAGCCAATCTTTACCTAGTCAGGAATGTTTGGCTGCTTTTTTCTTGTAATGACTAACGATGAGAATATTTCTTAACGAGGCCAGACATACCGAATGTGCTAGCAAGAAGCACCAAGCCTAGATAGAACATTCCTTTTTCTGAATGGCTACCAGTTTTTGGCAAGGAAGCTGCGGCTTGTTGAGCTTGTTGAACAGCTGCCTGCTCCATTTGAGACGCTTCTGGTTGACTAGCCAATTGCTGCACCTGAGGCACCACTTTCTGACTGCCTAATTGCTGCACATGGTCAGTCACGCCTTTCTCATCTTCTTTACGTCCAACCCTCGAATCAACTGACGGAGCTTCTTCTTGTGGCTCCTGTCTATCAAAGATATATTCTGGAACTTCTCTGATTTCTGGTGCAACTAGTTTTTCCCCAAGAATTTCAGGTAAGTTAGCATATTCCGTATCAAGAGCACTCGCTACATAATCAGCTTTCTGAGAACGACTAGCTTCCACAGTCGGTACTAGCGCACTAATAGAATCCGTCTTGAAAGTCACTGCATACTGACGCTTAATTGTCAGGTCGCTAGGGTCATAAGTATTGAAGACCAGAGCCAGCTTGTGGCCTTTTTTCACCGTGTAAAGATTCGGCTGCAAATACATGGTATAATCATGGAATTGGCCGACTTTGGGCTTAATGCTCTTTTCTGAGCTAGACGGTGTATAGCCTGATTCTGGATTGGCTAAGTTTAGCCAGCCCTTAGCAATCACCTTATATTTGGTTTTAACGGTCGCAAAGTTTTTAACATCCATATTGCTGAGATTGCTGCCCATCCAAAAGTCACCAGCCTTGCTATCATCACTAGCAGCACCATTTCCAACAACATCAAACTCTTGGTCTGATACATCTACCAAGAGTGCATTGACCTGCAAGTTTTTGCCACTTCCCTTGGCTAAAGCTGCCTTGAAGTGAACTGGGATATGGCCTTTGATAGTCGTGTCTTCTTTGACTTCTGTCATAAAGGTCATGTTAGCCTTAGAAGATCCTTGACTGACTGCCTCATCTCGCTTACTAGTGTCAATCCCAGCAGCCGCATAGTCACTGGAGATGGTCTCTTCTAGACGTTTGGACTTAGCTGTCAAAATCAAACGATTATTACTTTTCCAGTTATCATAGCTCGTCCATTTATTTGGATCGTAGTTATTTTGTGCCAAGACAGCAGGAAGCTTGCTAACATCGTTTTTGACATCGTAAAGATAATGAGAGAACCAAATATTGAGCAAATCGTAGAAATCTTGATTGTTGGCCTTGATACCATAACCTCGAGAGATAGCTGCAGGATGGACATGGTCTCCTTGGTGGAGGTAGAGTTTTACATTTTGTCCTGCTTTTTTCAAGACATCATACATGAGCTCAAACTGCTTGGTTTTGACATTATCATCATTTAAGCCATGTACCAGCAGGGCGCTAGTCTTTATCTTTCCTGAATTTAGGGTATAATCGCGTTCCCGCCAAATTTGGCTATAATTGCGACCGTGAGCTTTTTGGTCCTTGTTTAGCTGATTGATATAGTCAGCATACTTGTTCCAGATTGAAGCCCAATCGTCTTGATCAAGCATCCGAGTAGAAACGTAGAGTGACAGCCAAGACAGATCACTGTATGGCGGATTGCTGTAGGCTGTTCCTTGACTATTAAAATAATCATACCAGCTAGCAATTCCTGCGGCTGGAACGATGGTTCTTAGGCCTTCTACACCCGTTGTTGCCACACCGAAAGTTGTCGTACCGGCCCAAGATAGGCCAGTCATGCCGACTTTGCCATTGGCCCAGTCAGCCTTGATTTCTATATTGCTAGTTTTGTCCGTGTAGGCTGTCCGTTTACCGTTGACCCATTCAACAATATTTTTAAAGGCTTCTACTTCCAAATCAGATCCAGTTGTATTGAAGCCTTCTGAACCCTTAGTTCCCAGACCAGCACTGGAAACAAAGGCATAGCCACGCACTAGGAAGTAATCATACCATTTCAAATTCTCATAATCATAAATACCTTCATAAGGGCTATAATAGTACCAATCTGACGCTTTGGCCTTCTTTGCCGCATCAATACTGCTCATGCTAGAAACCGGTTGGCGCTTAGCAGGCTTATTGTGCAAACTCTTCATGTCATAAGAACCGTTTGTCGGCAAATTGAGACTTTCCAAGGTCACATAGTTTTCATCCAAAGTCCCTGCGACGTAAGGACGAGCTTCTAAAATTGTCGAAGCCTTAAAATCACCTTGAGCTACTGCTTTCGGAAGTTGTACGATAGCCTTGACGAGGTCACGCTTTCCGTCTCCATCCGTATCATGATCCGTCTCAACATAAACAGGAAAACGGACGATATCGCTTTTCTCATACGAATAGTCTTTATCTTCCTTAGCTCCACTGCTGTATGGGAAAATTGGCTGCGCCCGACCATTCAAAAAGAGCGGTGCTTTCTTTTCAGCACGATAGGCATCATGCAGGCGCTTGGCAACTGCATACATAGTCTGCAGATTGCTTCCCTGTACGCGAGCTGTCAAATCAGCCTCTTTGTCAATCATTCCCATGCTCTTGGCTAGATTCACTCTATCTTGAGCACTGGTACCTAGCTGAGATTCATTGACAGCTGCCCATTTCAGTAGTTCATCGACTGCTTCTTGTAGGGTCAATTCCTTATCAGCCAAGGCTGGATTTGAAAGACTCCCCGTATAAGCAGACAGGTCTTGTCCTTTAGCAGTGGCAGGCACAGCAGAAGGCACCAAGCTAGCATCTTGAGCCAAAGCTAAAGGTGGCGACTCCAATGATGAAGCAGACTTTTCAGAGTCCACAACTGGTTTTTCAGCAGTGACCGATTCCTCTTCTTGCTTTTCTGGTCTTGCAGTAGCCGACGATTCCTTACTTTCAACCTCTAAAACCGCTGGTTGCTGGACTGAAGATACCGGTTCAGACGGCTTTGCAATAGCTTCTGTTTGAAGAATTTCCTTGCTTTCGACATTCGCCTGACTCGCCTCATCGGCTTGAACAACTTGGCCTAGGGCCAAAGGTGCAAATAGCGAGACTGATAAGAGTAACCTCACTAGTCCTCTCTTTTTCATAAAGACCCCCTTTCTTTTTATGAAGTTTATTACTTGTCCATTATACTATGTAAGCGTTTCAATTTCAATGCTAGTTTTAGCTTATCATCAAAAAATATAAAATTAACTTGTATAAACGTTTGTATCATCATTCTTCTTTTGGTAAAATAGACCCATCCCAAGAATGTGAGGTATCTCGTATGGAAAATCAAACATTAATGCAATATTTTGAATGGTACTTACCAAATGATGGACAACATTGGAATCGATTGGCGGAGGATGCCCCACATCTGGCATCAAAAGGTATCCGCAAGGTTTGGATGCCGCCAGCTTTCAAAGCAACCGGCTCAAATGATGTCGGCTATGGAGTTTATGATCTCTTCGACCTAGGCGAGTTTGACCAAAAAGGAACCGTCCGCACCAAATATGGCTTTAAAGAAGACTACCTAAAAGCTATCCAAACTCTCAAAGCCAACGGCATTGAGCCCATGGCTGATGTAGTCCTGAATCACAAGGCAGCTGCAGACTACAAAGAGCGTTTTACTGTCGTTGAAGTGGATCCCAACGACCGAAACATAGAAATCTCAAAACCATTTGAAATAGAAGCGTGGATGCATTTTACTTTCCCAGGCCGCAATAAAACCTACAATGACTTTGAATGGCATTGGTACCACTTTACCGGTACAGACTATGATGCCAAAAACAACAAGTCAGGCATTTTCCTTATCCAAGGAGACAATAAAGGCTGGGCAGATGATGAGCTTGTGGACAATGAAAACGGCAACTATGACTACCTTATGTATGCTGATATTGACTTCAAGCATCCAGAGGTTATTCAAAACCTCTACGACTGGGTTTACTGGTTTATCGAAACAACGGGCGTTCAAGGATTTCGTTTAGATGCTGTCAAGCACATTGACTCCTTCTTTATGAGAAATTTTATCCGCGATATAACTGCAAAATACGGTGAGGATTTCTATGTTTTTGGGGAATTTTGGAACAGCGATGAGACAGCTAATAACGACTATCTAAAAAATATCGAATACCGCTTTGATCTGGTTGACGTCAAGCTCCACCATAATTTCTTTGACGCTAGCATAGCTGGGGCAGACTTTGACCTGCGGACGATTTTTGATCAGACGCTTGCCAAGAATCATCCTGAATCAGCCGTGACCTTCGTGGACAATCACGACACCCAGCGAGGACAAGCTCTGGAGTCCACTGTCGAAGAATGGTTCAAGCCAGCAGCCTATGCTCTCATCCTGCTGCGAGAAGAAGGGCTGCCTTGCGTCTTTTATGGCGACTACTATGGTATTAGTGGAGAATTTGCCCAAGAGAGCTTCCAAGACGTGCTGGACAAACTCTTGGATGTCCGCCTCAATCTCGCTTACGGCGAGCAGACTGACTACTTTGACGATGCCAACTGTATCGGATGGATTCGCCAAGGCAAGGACGGTGGTCAGCCAATCGCTGTTGTTGTCAGCAATGACCAAGCCAGCAGCAAACGTATGCTGGTCGGTTCAGAATGGGCTGGTAGAGAATTCAGCGATTATCTGGGCAACAGCTCTCAAATCGTGACCATTGACGAAGAAGGCTGGGGAGAATTTCCAGTGGAGGAAAAGTCAGTTAGTGTCTGGTCTGTCAAATAATCTGTATATTCAAAAACGAGAGGGAATCTTTCCCTCTCCTTTTTTAGTATTTCAAGCTTATATAAAACCTACTATTTTAAAAACTGCTTTATTTTTTCTGCCAACTCATCACTGGCGTAATCATGCACATAATGAGGGCAGTCTAGTAGAACTAGCTCTGTCTGTGAATGCTGCGTTGCAAAATCCTTCTGGAAACTCTGCCATTCTCCCTGACTATAGCCAATCCCTTGGCCATTTGAAGCAAAGAGCAAGATCGGTAGTTCAGGAAGCTTTTCCTTCGAAACTAGCTCAGCATTTTGCTTGACCTGGGTGACCTCTTCATAAACAGCATTTGCCAATGGACGACGATAAAATAGCGCTTTGTATATTTGCTTTTCTTCTGCTGTCAAAGCACCCGCCACAAGAGCGGGAACTTGCTTGTCAGCATCATAAAATACCCGGCTTAAGCCTAAATTAGCAGCCATTTGTAAGCCTTTATAAGCTAAAGGATAGAGCCTCAGATCAGTGTAAGAACTCGGTAAAGCCATATCCAGTCCGATAATGCCTTGGACTTCTTCTGGATATTTTGCAACCCAATGAAGCGCTTCTAGCCCAGCCATAGAGTGAGCTACCAAAGTATATGGGCCTTTTATTTCAGCCTTTTGTAAAGCCTGCCTCGTATGGGCAAGTACCGTATCAATGTCTCTACTATCCCCTTGAATGTCATCGCTGAAGCCGTAACCTAACCGTTCGACCACAACTATGCGATAATCTTGTTCCAATCTGGAATAGAGAGTCTTAAAGTCAAGAATGGGAGAAGTTGTGCCACCGCCCGCCAAAAAAACCAGCGTCTGCTCTCCCTGACCAGTTACATAGACATTCATTTTCTTGCCATCTACTTGAACCAGCCGACCTGAGGGATTATCAAGCAATTTTTGCTCTTTAGTCAGACAGATTTGATGATAAGTAAAGATTAAGACCAGAACACTGATGATTGTAAAAAGCAAACACAGAAAGAATTTCTTAAAATACCTGAACATCATAACTTTCCAAATATCTTTAAGCACCTACGAAAACTAAACCGATTAAACAAGAACAGCCATTCTGATTCCCATAGGATACTCAGATTTCTGCCTTTTATTCAAAGCTAAATGCCATACTTTTACTCCACCAAGCCACTTCTTAGATAAGCATCGACCATGCGCTCTGTCGCGACAACTGAATCAATATGCGTGCGCTCGTAAGAGTGGCTGGATTCGATACCTGCACCTAGCAGAGCATGCTTGACTTCTGCTCCTGCGCTCATGGCTGCAGAGGCATCTGACCCGTAAAATGGATAGATATCCAGCTTGTAAGGAATGTCCTGCTCCTTGGCCAAATTTACCAAATGCTGGCGGAAAGCATAGTGATAAGGTCCTGAAGCGTCCTTGACACAGATGGAAACTGTGTACTCATCTGTCTGCTGATCGTCACCCATAGCCCCCATATCAACCGCCAAATACTCTACCGCTTGCTCAGGCAGGCTGGAATTAGCCCCGTGGCCGACTTCTTCAAAAACACTGAAGGCAAAATGAGTCGTCACTGGCAGCTGAACATTTTGCTCTTTATAAACGCGCAAAAGATTTAGCAAAATAGCTGCGCTGACCTTGTCATCCAGAAAGCGGGACTTGATAAAGCCTGACTCGGTAACTGTGGTACGCGGATCAAAGGAAATAAAATCCCCGACTTCGATTCCTAAATCGCGAGTTTCTTTCTCACTTGTCACCTTTTCATCCAAACGGACTTCCATATTGTCCTGAGTACGTTCAACCGTCCCAGCGTCCTTATAGACATGGCAGGAAGTCTGGTGAACTAGGATAGTACCGCTGATAGTCTTACCACTACTAGCCACATGGACTAGACAGTTTTCGCCTTCAATCATGTTCCAAGGGAAACCGCCAATCCGATCCAGCTTGAGGCGACCGTCTGGCTTGACCGCACGTACAATAGCTCCCAGAGTATCCACATGGGCTGTCACGACGCGATGTTGAGCATCATTTTCTCCCTTAACCACGACATGAACGCCGCCTTTATTGGTCCGAACAGGCTCATAGCCCAAGCCTTCTAGTGTCTTCACCAGATAGTCCGCCACCTCAGCTGTAAAGCCTGTTGGAGAAGGGATAGCCGTTAATTCTTGTAAATATTGAACAGTTTGATTCATCATAACTCCTTTAGATCATTTATACTGTCAATTATAGCATAAATCCGCTGTCAAATATCATCCTGACTAGCTCTTTTCTCCTGATTCTAGCTTGATTTAGCAAAGTCTTCGATGAAATTGGAAAATCTATACAAAAATCCTCTTCTCCAAGCATGTATCAATCTCAGAGAAGAGGATTGCTTTATTTTATTCTAAAATAGGGTGAAGACCACTACTGCAAGGACGGCTCCAATGATTGGTCCGACAACTGGGATCCAAGCATAGCTCCAATCGCCATTTCCTTTATTTGGAATCGGAAGGAGACTGTGCATGATGCGAGGTCCTAAGTCACGAGCCGGATTGAGGGCATAACCAGTCGTTCCACCAAGTGAGAGGCCAATCCCGACAATGAGTGTTCCGACTGCAAAAGTGCCAAGGCCTGCTTGCAGCTTATAAAGTCCTAGAGCAAGGATAGTCAGTACAAGGACAAAAGTTCCAAGAATTTCACTAATCAGATTTGAGAAGGTATCTTTGATAGCTGGGCCAGTGCTGAATGTGCCAAGAATATTAGCTGGATTTTCTTCAGCCAGATAGTGAGGCTTGAACTGCAGGAAGACAAGGAACTGTCCAACCATAGCTCCTGCAAACTGAGCAAGGATATACGGAAGAACAGATGCCCAAGGTAAATCACCTTTGAGAGCTACTCCGATGGTTAGAGCAGGATTCAGATGGGCTGGGCCAAGATTGCCAGATACAAAAGCAGCGATGGCAACGGCAATCCCCCACCCCATGGTAATCACAATCCAACCAGAATTGTGGCTCTTAGTTTTGGGAAGAACCACGCCTGCAACGACGCCGTTTCCCAAAAGGAGCAAGAGCAGGGTTCCTAAAAATTCGCCAAATATTTCTTTCATCATCTATATTACTCCATTTAAAAGAGGGGGAGGCTAGACAGGAGAACTGGTCCGCCACCTCTTCTTCTATTTTCTATTTTTTCAATTCTGCTAAATCATTATTTGCAAGGGCAGCTTCTAGGTCATTGCGATAAGCCGCTTTTTCTTCTTCTGTCCAGTCGTAGAATCGACCCATTTCATCCAAAACTGGCTCTACAATCGCATCCAAACTATCACGCATAAAGAGCATGTGGTTTGTCCGGCGAAGAAGGAAGTCTACTGGGCTGAGTGCCAATTCATTGCGCATCGCATAGTGGAGTGACAAGGTATCCGCTAGGCTAAGTCCTGGTGCTTGTTCGATGCTGTGAGCGAGGGCAAAGACTTTAGGAGCATTGGAACCATAAAGGTTTGCAAGATAGAAGGCTTCCTTGCTGTCTAGGCCACGAGAGACACCGAGTTGCGCAAAGGCTTCGATTTCGGAATCCACATTTGCTGGATTGAGCTCTCCGCCTGAAACAGGGTAGGTCTTCGAGTTGATGAGCTTAAAGCTACGGTCGAATTCTGCTTTTAAGATTTCAACCACGCGCTCCATAGCACCTTCAGCCATCTTACGATAGTCCGTAATCTTACCGCCAGCAAGGGTCAAGAGGCCATTGTTATCACGGTCCAAACTAGAGCCACGAGATACGGCAGATGGATCCAAATGTTTCTCAGATGTGCTGCTTTCAAGCTTAGTAACAGCCGCTTCCACATCCTCACGAGATTTTTCTTTAGCCAGATAGCTTTCAACAGTCGCAATCAAGCTATTGAAGCTTTCGTCGCTGATGGTACCGTTGTTTCCGCCGTTGTAGTCAGACGCGCTGTTTCCTGCGATCAGAGGACGCAGGCCAGCCCAGCTGCTTTCGATGTCGTCAATCGTGATGTTAGCTTCTGGAAAGCGATTGTTGACAATGCCCAAGAGATAATCAACATCTTCTTGAGTCACTTTTGGATGCTCAAGGTCGCCAGCGTAGTCGGTGTCAGTCGTACCAAAGTAGGTCTTGTTTTCACGCGGAAGGACAAAGACCATCCGGCCATCACCTAAGCCTGTGTCAAAGTAAACAGGCTGAGAAACCTTGATTTTGCTAGAGTCAACCACCAAGTGAACACCTTTAGTTGGACGCATTTGCGAATATTGCTCACCGTCATTTGACAGATTGCGCACCTTGTCGCTCCAAGGTCCAGTTGTGTTGATGACCAAACGAGCCTTGATTTCAAAGACTTCATCTGTCAAGAGGTCACGCGCAACAACGCCTATAATCTTGCCAGCTTCATCAAAGAGGAAGCCTTCTGCCTTGACATGGTTAGCAATCAATGCACCGTCTTGGTTGGCGCGTTTGATATTTTCAATCACGAGACGAGCGTCGTTGTTGCGGAAGTCAAGATAGACACCGCCACCGACCAAGCCTTCTTTCTTAAGTTCAGGTTCCCGTTCTAAGACTTCTTCTTTGCTAAGGACCTTGTTGGCAGCAGGAGTGTTGTTAACACCAGCCAAGAGGTCGTAGAGGTCCATAGCCACTTTAAGACGGAAGAGGCTGAAAGTAGCGCCGTCTTCTTCGTAGACAGGAAGCAGCATTGGATCTGGTTTTGGAATATGAGGGGCAATTTGCTGAACCACAGCACGCTCAGAAACTGTATCTGACACCACCTCTACGTCGAATTGTTTGAGGTAACGAAGGCCACCATGGACCAATTTGGTAGAACGGCTAGAAGTCCCTTCTGCAAAGTCTTGCATTTCAATCAGACCGGTCTCCAGACCACTGGCTGCTGCTTGCAAGGCTACACCAGCTCCTGTAATCCCTCCACCAATAATCAGGAGATCCAAGGTGCGTTCCTGCATTTTTTTAATCGATAATTCACGTGTTTTCTTTGAAAATTCCATAATTACACACTTTCTAACTTAGTCATTTCCTGCTTCTGCTGACTTTATCATCAAAATAAGAATCAGTATTAGTCGTCGATTTCTGCAAAGACTTGGGTTGCCTTAACAGCTTTTTTCCATCCTTTGTAGAGTTGTTCCTTACGTGATTCATTCATAGACGGCTCAAAGAGTTCTCCAGTTTCATTGAGAGTGCGGAGTTCATCTAAGTCTTTCCAGTAGCCTACTGATAGTCCTGCCAAGAAGGCTGCACCTAGAGCAGTTGTTTCTAAGTTTTTAGCACGGGCAATATCGATTCCCAAAATGTCAGCCTGGAACTGCATGAGGAAGTTGTTCATAGCAGCACCGCCGTCGACTTTAAGCACTTGAATAGCAGTCTTGGCATCCACCTGCATAGTATCAATGATGTCGCGTACTTGGTAAGCGATGGATTGCAGAGTAGCCTTGATAAAGTCTTCCTTGCTGGTTCCGCG
>CAJPQE010000023.1:0-19596 GCA_905372795.1 Streptococcus cristatus
ATTTATGGGACATTAAAAACTTTAGGAATTTTTCCTGAGCAATTATCACCATTTTTACCTATAATTAATTTTTATGGAACTACTAGTAATGTTTATACAGCTTACTATGTTTTTATAAAGGATTTTGGTTATAGTGTAGCAATTCTTGTTCAATTCTTTTATGGTATATTCTTTGGAACAATGTACTATATCATTAAAAAAAATCTGTTCTCTCCATTTTTGATAATGATTTATGGGTTATTATCATATGGGATGGTGATCATGTTTTTTCAAGAAGCATTCATTACCTTGTTGACGACACATATCGTACGTTTGATGTTTTTGTTAGTGTGGTTAGCCTTGATAAAGATATTATCTATATTTAAACTGGGCGTGCATATCAATATATTACGCAATCGTATCTAAGTATATTAGGAATATAGCAGAATGAATTTAATAAAAAAAATATATAAGAGTGGTAGAATTAGGCAATTACTTCACAATAGACTAGTTTTCTTTACATTTTTTCAGCTACTTCTTCAGCCTAAAACCGAGAAGTCATTGGAGATTTTACAAGTTTCCATTGATCAAAAGATTATGAGAAAGCTTCGTAAAAAATATAGAGCAGATATTGAATACTTCAAGAATAATGTAGAACAATTTAAACAAGAAGGACAAGATAATCGATTTGTATGGGTGTTATGGTATCAAGGGATAGAAAATGCTCCTGTTTTGGTTAAAAACTGTTTTGAATCTTTAAAGAGTAATCTACCTGAGGATAGAACTTTAGTAGCGTTAGATGAAACTAATTTGTCCAACTATATAGAGTTACCGACGTTTATCACTGAGAAATATGCAGAAGGTAAAATTTCTCATGCTCATTTTTCAGATATTGTCCGTATAGAGCTACTCTCGAAATATGGGGGAACTTGGGTAGATGCGACAGTTTTCATGAGTTCGCCGATTATTCATGACTACTTCTTTGATTCTGATTTATTTCTATTTCAAGAGTTACGTCCCAATACATTTGCTCATAGTAAAAGAATATCTAGTTGGTTTATGACATCGAACCCAAATAATGAAATTATATTATTAACGAGATATCTGTTGCGTAGGTATTGGGAGAAGAATAATAACTTGATGGATTACTTTCTTTTGCATAATTTTTTTGAACTTGCTATCGAAACCTATCCTGAAATTTGGGATGAGGTTGTTCCTTATAGCAATTCACACCCACATATTTTACAATTTAAGTTATTTGATGAGTACAATGACAAGCATTGGAAAGAATTATCGAGTCTAATAGAAGTTCATAAATTAACATATAAGTATGAACAAAAGGATTACAAGGGAACGTATCTCACTAATGTGGTTCTCTAACAGCACAAGGAGGGTATATGGTAGTTTCAGCACTTATTTTTGCAGGTGGTTCTGGCTCACGGATGAAGACAACGACAAAGCCAAAGCAATTTTTAGAGCTATATGGCAAACCTATCATCATTCACACGATTGAACATTTTGAAAATCATCCAATGATTGATCAGATTGTAATTGTTTGCATTGAGGGATGGATTGATTATTTAGAAAACCTGTTGTTGAAGTTTCATATTAAAAAAGTTGTAAAAATTGTTTCTGGAGGTACAACAGGACAGATGTCTATCTTCCATGGATTAGCTGCGATGTCAGATAATATTCAACCAGAAGATATTATCCTTATCCATGATGGTGTTCGTCCTTTGATTGATGCAGATATTATTACAAATAATATAGACTGTGTGCGTAAACATCGTACTGCAATCACCGTTAAACCTGTAATTGAGACGGTCATTCAGGTCAATGCAGAAAATGCTATTACAAATGTTGTAGATCGCGATTCTTGTCAAACAGCAGTAGCACCTCAAAGTTTCTTTCTTTCAGATATTTATTCGTTACATTTAAAAGCACAAGAAGATGGGTTGATAGATATGACGGATTCAGCTACCTTGGTACGCTACTATGGCTTGGAGTTATTTACTGTAATGGGAGGTCCAGAAAATATAAAAATCACGACGCCATCCGACTTTTATATTTTTAAGGCTATTTACGAAGCACGAGAAAATCAACAAATATTTGGATAAATGATGAATAATAGAATAATACAAGCTGATATTGAAGAACTGGTATTGACGAGTCCAATTTTAAAGGAATTTCAAAAAGGAACTATTCTTGTAACAGGTGCAACAGGATTACTAGGTAATCAAGTAATTCGTACTTTGCTTGAACATAATAAAAGAAATCAAGCAACAGTGACTGTTGTAGCTTTGGTTAGAAATAAAGAAAAAGCAGAGAAATTATTTAGTGATGTTCTAAATATGTCCCATTTTAAGTTACATGTTGCGGATATACAAACTCCTATCGAAATCACAGAAACTATTGATTATATTATCCATGGTGCAAGTGTAACCGACTCATCTTCTTTTGTGACATATCCAGTTGATACCATCAAAACTGCAATCGACGGAACGAAAAATCTCTTAGATTTAGCAGTAGAGAAAAAGGTAAAGGGTTTCTTATATCTTTCTTCTTTGGAAGTATATGGTTTTCCTGATCCTCATCGGGGAATGGTGTCAGAGGAGGATTATGGCTACTTGGATCCTTTAAGTGTTAGAAGCAGCTATTCAGAAGGAAAACGGATGGTTGAGTGTCTATGCGTGGCTTATTTAGAACAGTACGGTGTCCCGATTAAAATAGCCAGATTGACACAAACCTTTGGCTCAGGAGTTTCTTATAGTGATAATCGTGTCTTTGCTCAATTTGCACGTTCTATTCTTGAAGGAAAGAATATTGTTTTAAAAACAACTGGAGAGACAGTGCGCAGCTATTGCTATACATCGGATGCTGTTCATGCTTTATTCTATATCTTACTAAAAGGTGATCATGGGCAGGCTTATAATGTTGCTAATAAAATGACTGCTATTTCCATTCGAGATATGGCAGAGCTTGTTATTACAAACTTTTCTCAAGGGAAATCAAAATTAGTATTTGATATTGCAGAAAATCCTGAAAAATTAGGATATAATCCCGTTATGAAAATCGAGTTGGATACAAACAAATTAGAAAGACTAGGATGGAAGCCCAAAGTAGGAATGGAAGACATGTACAATCGATTGATTAAAAGTATGCGAATTGATCGTAAAAAAATTGAGGAGAAATAATGCCTTCAAAACTAAAAACTATTGTAACCAATTTCTCATATGTCATCATTTCCAATCTTTTAACGGTACTTGTCTCTTCTATTGTTGTTTTGATTTTGCCAAAAATCATGGGAGTAGAAGAGTATGGATATTGGCAACTTTATATTTTTTATCTAGCTTATGTTGGATTTCTACATTTTGGCTGGGTTGATGGTATCTACTTAAGATACGGTGGCTTGGAGTATGACGAATTAGATAAAGAAACCTTTTTTTCTCAATTTCTGTTATTGTTAATCTATTTAACAATTATTGCTATCATTTTACTGGTGGGAATTCCTTTATTTGTGAAAGATAGCAATTCTCAGTTTGTATACAATCTCTTAGTATTAACTATGTGGGTTACGAATCTTCGATTTTTGTTTATCTATATTTTACAAATGACAAATCGCTTAAAAGAAAGTTCCTATATTATTAGCAGTGATCGGTTACTATATTTATTGTTGCTGCTGGTATTTATTTTATTAGGGGCGAGAAATTTCCAGATGATGGTCTATGCAGACTTCCTAGGAAGATTGTTTTCTTTAGGATATGGGATATATCTATGCAGAGATATTGTTCTCAATTCTTTGTCTAATTTTAAGTGGGCCCTTTCTGAAGTATTTTTAAATATTGGCGTTGGAATTAATTTGATGCTTTCGAATATTGCTAGTATGTTAATTATTGGTACGGTTCGGATTGGAATTCAGAGAGTTTGGGATATTGCTACTTTCGGGAAAGTATCATTGACACTTAGCATCTCTAACTTGATGATGACGTTTATCAATGCAATTGGCCTTGTAATTTTTCCACTATTGAAACGTACGAAGAGGGAAAATCTTCCAAAAATTTATGATGGTTTGCGTAACAGTTTGATGTTGCTAATGTTTGGAGTTTTGCTTATTTATTATCCTTTACGACTTGTTTTGAATAAATGGTTACCTGCTTATCATGATTCATTGATTTTTATGGCTCTAATTTTTCCAATGTCAGTATATGAAGGGAAAATGGCTCTGCTGATTAATACTTATCTAAAAGCTTTACGTATGGAAAAGACAATTTTTCGAGTAAATTTATTTGTGATGTGCTGTAGTTTTATTTCAACATTTATTACAGCGTTTTGGTTGAAAAATTTGACATTAACAGTGCTCTCTATTGTATTTTTATTGGCATTGAGAAGTATTATGGCAGAGTTAATCTTGTCTAAAAAAATTACGATTAGTGTTAAAAAAGATATTAGTACTGAGTTAATGATGACATTTATCTTTATTACAGTTAGTTGGTTTTTACCTGTTCCCTTAGGCTTTACGGTGTATTTTATCGTGTATCTTATCTACTTTGTCAAAAAATATACTAACATAAAAGACTTTAAAAAAATTATTATAGATTTGTAGGTGGAATAATGAAGAAACATTTGCTTGCTAAAAGTTGGATAAATGTTTAATATTGATTTATTTTAAGAACCCGTGGTGCTAGTTAAATTCAAACTACAAGAAAAAGCCCAAAAGGACTATACTGTAAGTGACGAAACAAACAGGAGGTCGTCCAAATGAGCTACTTACAGTATACCGCTAAATCCCATCATTTGCAATGGAATATGAAGCAATTATCAACTATTTGTCATCATTTTTATTGCCATTATTGTCCTGATTCATTGAAACATCGTCGGAATGTCAGCTTGTCAAAAGTTTCGGATGAATCTCTATTAGTCTTATTGGTATTGCAAGCTGAACTAGGAATCAAATCGCAGCGCCGTTTTCACCGAATCTGTCAATTATTTTTCTGTGGTCAAATGCTGGAAAGAAGTCGCTTCAATCGTAGATCAAAGCAATTGATCTGGTTAGTACAACTGATTCGTCAGGCTATGAATGACCAAATCTCCCCCAATGCGATTGCCATCGTTCATAGTTTTCCTTTACCACTTTGTCAGCCTGTTCGCAATTTCCGAAGTACCATTTTTGAAGAGACGGCAGATATTGGTTATAATGCCTCTAAAAATTTATGGTTCTATGGTTTCAAAGTCAACATGCTGGTTACTTTTTCTGGCTATATTCTAAACTATGTTGTCACGCCAGCATCTGTTCATGATATCCAAGTCGTGGATGAATTACTGGAAGGATGCCAACAATCTATGATTTTAGCAGACTTAGACTACCTCAGTAAGGAATTGAAGAACGCTTGGAACAGAAAGGCTATCACTTATGGACACCTTGGCGACAAAATATGGATGGTGCAAGGGAGCACAATGACTGGAGACTACTAGCTTTGAGGCGAACTATTGAAACTCGCTTTTCTGAGTTATGTACCCTATTTGATATTGAACATACTTTAGCAAGAGGCTTGTCTGGCTTACAATTGAGATTAGAGCAAATTATATTGGCCTACAATCTGAGATATTTTGAATTTAACTAGCACCACGGGTTAATATTAAATATTTTTATCATCCCCCATGACAATGAGACTGATGAATTAAATCAATACACTTTATAAATTTTATACCGAAAACTGTTGCCTTTTCAGAATAATTCTATCTGATCGCAAGAGGATGAAAGGGAGAAGTGTCATGTTTAAGGAGAGATTATCAATTTTTAATTTCTTTTGGTTCTCTTAGCAAAAAAGTAGTATAATAATTTTTAGTAATTTATAGGAGTATAAATAGAACGAATGACACAAATTTTAGTTACAGGTGGTGCAGGTTATATCGGTAGTCACACAGTAGTGGAGTTACTAGCAAATGGCTATGAAGTTGTAATTGTAGATGATTTTTCAAACAGTTCTCCAGAGGTGCTAGAGAGATTGAAAGCGATTACTGGAGCAGAGATACCTTCTTATCAAGGTTCTATTGCAGACAAAAAGTTTATGAGTCAGGTATTTGAGGAAAATCATATTGATGCAGTGATTCATTTTGCGGCATATAAGGCAGTTGGTGAGTCTGTACAAGAACCGCTAAAGTATTATGACAACAATGTCGGTGGGACTATAGCCCTTCTCAATGTGATGAAGAAATATGATGTAAAGCATATTATTTTTAGTTCTAGTGCCACAGTTTATGGAATGAATAATATTTCACCATTGACAGAGGATTTGCCGACTTCAGCGACAAACCCTTATGGATATACGAAGTTAATGATGGAGCAAATTTTAACAGATGTTGCTGCTGCAAATCCATATTGGTCTGTGACGAATCTTCGTTATTTTAATCCTATTGGAGCTCATGAGTCAGGTTTAATTGGGGAGTATCCAAATGGAATCCCTAATAATCTTATGCCCTCTATCACTCAGGTTGCAGTTGGTAGATTGCAGGAACTTAGTATTTTTGGTGATGATTATGATACACATGATGGTACAGGTGTGCGAGACTATATTCATGTGTTAGATTTAGCAAAGGACCATGTTTTAGCTGTGAAGCATAATTTAGAACATAAGGGAACCGCTGTTTTCAACCTTGGAACTGGAACTGGCTATAGCGTTTTGGATATGGTTAAGGCTTTTGAATGTGAAAATGGAGTCAAGATTCCTTATGTAATCAAGGAACGTCGTCCTGGAGATGTGGCTACTTGTTATGCAGATCCTAATAAGGCATATCTTGTCTTAAGATGGAAAGCTGGAAAAAATCTACAGGATATGGTACGGGACTCATGGAGATGGCAAAGACTAAATCCAAATGGTTATGAAGTAAAAAAGTAGAGTGAGAGGTTAGGTTGTCTAATAAGTCATTCTTATTTCAAGTTATGAGTTAGAGCGATTGTATTGCATTATCGTCCTAAAATATTAGCTACTTCTAAATTTCAACATAGTAAAGTATTTAATCGTAAATGATTATCAAAAAGGTTACTTCCCAAAACCCCCAAATGTCAAAAATATTCCCTGAAATGTCATTTTCTAGTGACTAACCCTACCTTTTGGCTCTGAAATGAGACAAGATACGATTCTTGCCCCTAATCCTCTTCTTTTTGCGATAAACTAGTGTTAAAGCAAAAAGATTGGAGTTATGATGGAAATTCAAGAAATTTACAATCAATTCAGAGATTACTATGGAGAGCTTGAGGCTGAGTATGCCCATTGTCAAAAGGCTAGCATGGAGTGGGAAAGTCTGCATCTGCGCTATCTGATTTACTATCTGATGCGCTACGGTATCGGGGAGATGAAGTTCTTTAATGCCTTTCATTATCGGGCAGCTTATCGCTGGTATTTGCAGTCCTTGATGCTGAGCTCGGCTTGATATTTAGAGAGTGGGACAGAAATCGGTAATTCGTTAGAATTCGATTTCGTCGTCCCACCTCCGCACAGTTGAGTAGGGCTGTAAAAGCTGATGAAGTCAGCGTAATAGAGCCCACTCAACCACTGCGTCTTGCTCGACAATCCAAAGACAATTGAGAGGCTAGGACTTTTGTCCCAGACTCTTTTTTATTCCCTTGGGAGGATAATTTATGATAAAATATAAGTAATACGGAGGTTGGCAAAATGGAGAAAAGATCTGGAACCAAGCGACAAGTAGCATTAAGCAACCGTGCCTTTATCCTTGCCCTGTTGGGAGCGGTATTTGTATCAGCGACTGTCATTTTATTCTTCCAAAGCATCATGGGGATGCCAAAGGGAAGCAGTGGGAATGCTGCTAAAGATGCTCCTAAATCCTCCTCGCTATCAGGAAAGAAAACCGACTCGAAAACGGTTCGCATTATGGCTAATGGGGACCTTTTGTACCATGATGGGCTTTATATGAGTGCCCAAAAAGCTGATGGTAGCTATGATTTTTCGGAAAATTTCACCTATGTCAAGGACTGGCTTCATCAAGGAGATTTGGTCTTGGGGGATTTTGAAGGGACCATTCGCTCAGACTATCCTTTGGGAGGCTATCCGCTTTTCAATGCTCCGGAGGCTGTTGTGCCTGCTATTAAAGATGCCGGCTACCAAGTGGTGGATCTGGCCCATAATCACATCCTAGACTCAGGGCTTGAGGGAGTCTTTACGACTGCAAAAGCCTTTGAAGATCACGGAATTAGCCCAGTCGGCGTCTATACTCACAAAAACAGGGATAAATCGCCTATCCTGATCAAAGAGGTAAAAGGTATCAAGATTGCTATTTTGGCTTACTCCTATGGTTTTAATGGCCTGGAGTCCAATCTCAGTCAGAAGGAGATTGATCATCACCTATCCACCTTTGATGAGGAGAAGATGAAGGCGGAGATTAAGCAGGCGGAGAAGGAAGCGGACATTACAGTAGTCATGCCACAGACGGGGATCGAGTATCAGCTGGAGCCAAATGAGGAGCAGGTCGAGCTCTATCACAAGATGGTAGACTGGGGAGCGGACATCATTTTTGGGGGGCATCCGCACGTGGTGCAACCCTCAGAAATCCTTGAAAAAGATGGTCAGAAGAAGTTGATTATCTATTCCATGGGGAATTTTATCTCCAATCAGCGGATTGAAACCATGGCTGGTGTAGATACGGCTGAGTGGACCGAGCGTGGAGTCTTGATGGATGTGACCATTGAAAAGACGGACAAGGGGACCATTATCAAAACAGCTCAGGCGCATCCAAGCTGGGTCAGTCGTGTGGAAAAGGGAACTTATTCACCAGAGGGTTATCCGCTTTACACTTATCAAACCTTTATCTTAGAAGATTTCATCGAGGGTGGAAAATATCGCAATCAGCTGGATCAGGCGACCAAAGATCGGATTGATACGGCCTATAAGGAAATGAAAGAGCATGTGCATCTGAATTGGAAATAAGCACAAAAAGGACACTCCCTTTTGTTTCTTTGCTTTTCTTTGATGAAAAACGAACTATTATAGAGCCGACGAGCAAAATAGTTTCATTATCAAAGAATTTTATATATAATATAGGATACAAAAGGGGACAGGTATGTACAGCGTAATAGAAATGTATGGCGATTATGAGCCCTGGTGGTTTTTAGATGGTTGGGAGGATGATATCATTGAAAAAAGGTATTTCGATGATTATTACACCGCCCTCAAATACTACAAGAACCGCTGGCTAGAGATGTCTGAAGCATCGCCACTTTATAAAAGCCGCAGTGATCTTATGACGATTTTCTGGGATCCGGCCGATCAACGTTGGTGTGAGGAGTGCAATGAAGATATTCAGCAATACCACTCCCTGCTTTTGTTAGAAAATGAAAGCAAGATCCCCAAGAGCAAGTATCGTCCAGGATACCGCAAGCAAAATGCTACTGAAAAACACCGCATTTGCAAAATTAAAGTGCGGGCTAGATAGGATAGAAGTCAAAGAATGGAGAAAATTTCTTCATTCTTTTTTTATTTTTTCTCATTTTGTGCGAATAGTAAGGTGAGGAGGACTTATGGTTCAAAAAATTGCAAAGGAAATGATTCAATTGGCCAGGCAGGAAGCAGCCCAAGATATCTATCTGATCCCTAAGAGTTCCTGCTATGAGCTTTATATGCGGGTAGGAGATGAGCGGCGCTTCATTCAGACATATGACTTTGATTTATTATCGTCAGTCATCAGCCATTTTAAGTTTGTCTCAGGCATGAATGTCGGAGAGAAGAGGCGCAGCCAGTTAGGCTCTTGCGATTATGATTGTGGAGATGTGACGGTCTCGCTCCGTCTGTCAACTGTCGGCGATTACCGTGGCTATGAGAGCTTGGTGATTCGGCTCTTACATGATGAGGAGCGTGAGCTGCGTTTCTGGTTTGACAATCTGCCTGATCTTCGTAAAAAAGTAAATTCTCGCGGCCTTTATCTGTTTTCAGGACCAGTTGGTAGTGGAAAGACGACGCTGATGCACCAGCTGGCTCAGATGAGATTTGGCCAACAACAGGTCATGTCTATCGAAGACCCTGTGGAAATCAAGCAGGAAAACATGCTCCAGCTTCAGCTGAATGAAACTATCGGGATGACCTATGACAGCCTCATCAAGCTGTCTCTGCGCCACAGGCCGGATCTCTTGATTATCGGGGAAATCCGCGACCAAGAAACGGCCCGAGCGGTGGTAAGGGCTAGTTTGACAGGGGCCACAGTCTTTTCAACCATCCATGCCAAGAGCATTCGCGGAGTGTATGAGCGCTTGCTAGAGTTGGGTGTCAGCGAGGATGAGCTGCGCATGGTGCTACAGGGAGTTTGTTATCAGCGCTTAATCGGGGGAGGAGGTGTGATCGACTTTGTCAACCAAGACTATCAAAAGCACGAAGCCAGTCTCTGGAACCAGCAGATTGACCAGCTTTTTGCAGATGGACATATCACAGCTGATCAAAGGCAGGCGGAAAAAATTATCTACGCCTAAGCAAAAGAAAATTATCGAGCTGTTCCGCAATCTCTTTACCAGCGGTTTCCATCTTGCGGAGATTGTCGATTTCCTACGGCGGAGTGCCCTTTTAGAGGAGGCCTATGTCGCGGAAATGCGTTCGGGTTTGGCTGCTGGCCAGTCATTTTCCCAGATTATGAAGCGTTTAGGTTTTTCCGATAATGTGGTCACCCAGCTATCTTTGTCTGAGTTACACGGAAATCTAAATCTTAGTTTGGGTAAAATCGAAGATTATCTGGAAAATCTATCCAAGGTCCGTAAGAAATTGATTGAGGTGGGGACTTATCCCCTGATGCTGCTTGGATTTTTAGTACTGATTATGCTGGGCTTGCGTAATTATCTCTTGCCTCAGTTGGACAGCCAAAATATGGCCACTCAGTTCATTCATTATCTACCGCAGATCTTTCTGGGAGGCGTTCTGGTGATTTGCTTACTAATTTGCGGTGGTTGCCTCTATTATCGCAAGAGCTCTAAAATGAGGTTTTTCAGCCGTTTGGCCAAGTTTCCTTTTGTTGGAACGCTCGTTCGAGCCTATCTGACGGCCTACTACGCGCGTGAATGGGGAAATATGATTGGGCAAGGATTGGAATTGAGCCAGATCTTTCTCATCATGCAGGACCAGCCTTCTCAGCTCTTTCAGGAGCTGGGGCGAGACTTGGAGGCGGCCCTAGGTGCAGGTCAGGGCTATGCCGAGAAGGTCGGTACCTATCCCTTCTTTAAGAAAGAGTTGGCCTTAATCATCGAGTACGGCGAGGTCAAGTCCAAGTTGGGTGACGAATTGGAACTGTATGCCGAAAAGACTTGGGAAGAGTTTTTCCTGAGAATCAATCGGGCCATGAATTTGATTCAGCCTCTCGTTTTTGTCTTTGTCGCCCTTGTTATTGTTTTACTTTATGCAGCCATGTTGCTGCCAATTTATCAGAATATGGAGATTCAATTATGAAAAAATTAAAAACTTTGAAGGTTAAAGCCTTCACTCTGGTGGAAATGTTAGTCGTTCTTTTAATCATCAGCGTCTTGATGCTCTTGTTTGTCCCGAATTTGACTAAGCAGAAAGATGCTGTTTCAGATACGGGCAACGCAGCTGTAGTCAAGGTCGTGGAAAGTCAGGCTGAGCTTTATGAATTGAAGAATGTTAATGAAAAAGCCACCCTAGGGAAATTAGTTGCCGATGGTCGGATTACCGAGAAGCAGGTGGCATCCTATAAGGCTTACTATGGAAAAAACAGCAGTGAAGCTCGTGCAGTTGCGGATTAAGGCTTTTACGCTGTTAGAAAGTCTCCTGGCTTTATTTGTGGTCAGTTTCATTTTATTAGGTCTATCTGGCTCTGTTCAGGCTGGTTTCAATCAAGTACAGGAGCAGCTGTTTTTCATGGAATTTGAGCATCTTTATCAGGAGAGCCAAAAGCTAAGTGTGGCTGGACATGAAAAGATAAAATTGACCATTTCGGAGCGCAACATCTCCAACGGCTATCAGCAAGTAGAATTTCCCAAGACTTTGCAGGAACATGCTCCCCAGACCATTCAGTTTGATCAGGCTGGCGGGAATTCTTCGCTCAGCAAGATTGTTTTTCAAACGGAGGATAAAAGGGTTGTTTACCAGCTTTATATGGGTAATGGAAAGTTTAAAAAGACGACGAATGGAAGCTAGTATTTTGCTGGAAGCTCTGGTGGCAATGGCGGTTTTTGCAGCTATTGCCAGCCTCCTGCTTGGGCAGATTAGTCAGTCGCGGCAGGAACAGACTCGTTTATTGCAGGAGGAGGAAGTGCTGCGGGTTGCTCGGATGGCCATGCAGACGGGGCAGGAAAATCTGACGGTCAACGGCATCACAGTCCGTCAAGTCAAGACCGATCAGCAATTAACCGTCTACCACCAAGAGGAGAAGGTGCTCAGTGTTAAAAAACGTTAAAATCAAAGCTTTTACACTTTTAGAAACGCTAGTTGCCCTGCTGGTCTTGAGCGGTGGCATGCTAGTCTTTCAGTCGATGACCAAGCTTCTGGCTTTTGAACTGCGACAGCAACAGGAAAATAAGCAGCAGGAATGGCTCTTATTTGTCGATCAGTTGGAGACGGAGCTATCGCGCAGCCAATTTGACAGGGTCGAAAACGACAAAATCTACGTCAAACAGGATGGCAAACATATAGCTTTGGGTAAATCTAGGAGTGATGATTTCCGCAAGACGGATGCTTCGGGGCGTGGCTATCAACCCATGATCTATGGACTCAAGGCTGCTCCGGTCAGTCAGGAGGGGGACCTTGTCCGCTTTCGCTTCCAGTTTGATAATGATTTAGAAAGAGAGTATGTCTATCGTGTACAAGATAAAAGTTAAGGCAGGCATCTTGCTCTACGCCCTCTTCATGGCCGCGGTCTTCAGCTTGCTCTTGCAGTTTTATCTGAATCGGCAGGTGAACAATCAGCGCCTCTTTCAAGCTAATCGAGAAAGAACAGAAGCCTATGCTATGGCTGTTTTGACCAAGGAGACTGTCACAGAGGAGAGTGGGCAATTAGCCTTTGACCAAGGGAGCACCCATTATCGCAGGCAGGGAAATATGCTGGAAGTCAGCAGTCAACTCGCCAATCAGAAGAGTTATTCTTTCTATTTTGAGAGCAAAAAGGAGCCAGAGAAGAAGGACAAAGAAGCTAAAGACTCCAAAGATACTAAAAAAACTAAAGTGCCCTCTCCTTCAACTGGCAAGAGAAGCGACTAATATAAATGTAAAAGATTTGTAATCCGATAGCCCTTGGAAAGAGGGCTTCTTTTTGGTATCATAAGACAACGGAGGATGCCATGAAATTTGAAAAAATAGAACGAGCTTTTCATCTACTTTTAGAAAACGTGCAAAATATCCAAAATGTGCTGGGGACTAATTTTTATGATGCCTTGATTGAGCAAAATGGGATTTATCTGGATGGAGATACAGACTTACAAGAAATTCTGAAAAATAACGAGAAACTTCGTGCCCTGCATTTGACCAAGGAGGAGTGGCGTCGGGCTTATCAGTTTATTTTCATGAAGGCTTCTCAGACAGAGCCACTCCAAGCTAATCATCAGTTCACACCGGATTCGGTCGGCTTCTTACTGAGTTTTTTGATTGACCAGTTGGCCCAAGACGAGAGAGTCGATTTGCTAGAGATCGGTAGTGGGACAGGCAATTTGGCGGAGACTCTGCTCAACCACACACAAAAAAACATGGATTATCTGGGCCTAGAAATTGACGACTTGCTGATTGATTTGTCTGCCAGCATTGCCGAAGTCATGAATTCTAAGGCACACTTTGCTCAAGGAGATGCGGTGCGGCCTCAGGTTCTGAAAGAAAGCGACTTGATTGTCAGTGATTTGCCAGTTGGCTATTATCCAGATGATGCCGTGGCGGCTCGTTATGAGGTTGCCAGTCCAGACGAGCATACTTACGCCCATCATCTCTTGATGGAGCAATCGTTAAAATATTTGAAACCGGGGGGCTATGCTATCTTTCTCGCGCCAAATAATCTGCTGACGAGCCCTCAAAGTCATCTGCTGAAAAAATGGCTACTGTCTAGCGCTCAGCTTTTGGCAATGATTTCCCTGCCAGAGAAGATTTTCGCAAGCCGACAGAATGCTAAGACACTATTTGTCCTGAGAAAACAAGGCGAATCAGACATCCAGCCTTTTATCTACCCTTTGCAGGACTTGCAGAGTCAGGATGAAATCTTAAAGTTTCGTGAAAGTTTTCAAAACTGGGTCAAAGTTAGTGAAATTCAAACAAATTTCTGATATAATAGTTTGAAAACGCTTAAAGAGGTGACGAGATGTCAAAAACTATTTCTATTAATGCCGGAAGTTCAAGTTTAAAATGGCAACTTTATTCAATGCCAGAGGAAAAGGTGCTAGCTAAAGGTTTGATTGAGCGGATTGGTCTCAAAGATTCAATCTCTACGGTTAAATTTGATGGTCGTTCTGAACGCCAAACCTTAGATATTGCTGACCATACACAAGCTGTGAAAATTTTATTGGACGATTTGAAACGATTTGAAATTATTCAATCTTACGATGAAATCACAGGTGTTGGGCACCGTGTCGTAGCTGGAGGCGAGTATTTCAAAGAATCAGCTCTTGTGACCGACGATGTGTTGGAAAAGATTGAAGAGTTGTCTCTGCTAGCTCCTTTACACAATCCTGCTAATGCTGACGGTATCCGTGCTTTCAGGCAACTTCTTCCAGACATTACCAGTGTGGCTGTTTTTGATACATCATTCCACACAACTATGCCAGAAAAGGCTTATCGGTATCCATTGCCAACCAAGTATTACACTGAAAATAAGGTCCGTAAATACGGGGCACACGGAACCAGCCATGAGTATGTAGCCCACGAAGCTGCAAAACTTTTGGGTAAACCGATTGAAGAATTGAAATTAATCACTTGCCACATCGGAAATGGTGCTTCTATCACAGCAGTTGATAAAGGGCGCTCAGTGGATACTTCTATGGGCTTCACTCCTCTTGGTGGAGTTATGATGGGAACACGTACGGGTGACATCGACCCAGCGATTATTCCATACTTGATGCAGCATACAGATGACTTTAACACGCCAGAAGATATCAGTCGAATTCTGAATCGTGAATCTGGACTGTTGGGTGTTTCAGAGAAATCAAGTGATATGCGCGATATTCATGAAGCTATGCGTGCAGGTGATGAAAAGGCACAATTGGCTAATGAAATTTTTGTGGATCGCATTCAAAAATACATTGGTCAGTATTTAGCTGTTTTAAATGGAGCAGACGCCATTATCTTTACAGCTGGTATCGGTGAAAACTCTGTGACTATCCGTCGCATGGTTATCGAAGGAATTTCTTGGTTTGGCTGCGATGTTGATCCAGAGAAGAATTTCTTTGGTGCTACAGGAGATATTTCAACAGAAGCTGCTAAAGTCAGAGTTCTGGTTATCCCGACAGATGAAGAATTAGTCATTGCGCGTGATGTAGAACGCTTTAAAAATCAATAATCAAAAAGCTCAGCTAGGCTGAGCTTTTTCTTGTGACTTTGTGATTATTCTTTGGTCAGATAGGATGATTCAAAACGAGGTGGAGGTGCTAGTAGTCAAAGATGGACTGGGGAGCAATTTGGCATAAGGCAGATGACCTATCAAGATAAGATTGCTGCTTGTTGATATCTGGCATGCTAAGTTGTTAGATAGAGGAGAAGAAAAAGACGATGTCCGGTAGGGAATCGTCTTTTTGGGGAAAATCTGTTTTTTGAAAGAATTGTGGCTAGTTGTCGATGTGGAGTATAAGTCTTGGGGACTTGGCAATCAGGCAAGATATCCCTTTTTAGCCTTGCTTTTGTGCCGTTTGATTTCTGCTTCAAAACTCTCTGACGGTGCTTCCACGTTGATGGTTTCTAGGGTGAATGGATGAGTCAATGTCAAGCGGTGGGCATGGAGCATGAGGCGACCTTGGGGTTGAGGATGGTAGAGAGGATCGCCGATGATGGGATGGCCGTGATGGGCGAGATGAACGCGGATTTGGTGAGTCCGTCCGGTTTTCAATTGACATTTGACCAGAGTCGTCTTTCCAAAGTCCTTGAGTCGGGTTACATGAGTTTCAGCGTAGAGCCCCTTTTTCGGATCAACGAGGCGTTTCCGTCGGTCATGGCGATCGCGCCCAATTTTATCTTTGTAGACGGTAGTCTTGCTGGGGAATTTCCCTTGAGCAAGGGCCCAATATTCGCGGGAGATTTCTTTGTTTTCCAAGAGGCGGTTGAGAATGGGGAGGACAAAGGGATTTTTAGCAAACAGGATAGCGCCGCTGGTTTCTTTGTCCAGTCGGTGGACGACATAGCAGGTTTGTCCAACATAGCTTGACACATGGTTGAGCAGAGCGACTTCTGTCGGTTCATTGCCGTGGCTTTTCATGCCGTTTGGCTTGTTGACGATGATGAGATGCTCGTCCTGATAGAGCTCCTCGACCAGATGAGGCTGGCCAGCGGGGAGTTCTTTTTCTGGATAATCCTCTTTGTCAAAAGTTAGTTGAATGCTGTCACCAGACTTGACCAAAGTTTGCCAATGGATGGATTCACCGTTGACCAAAATGTGTTTCTTGGTTCGGAGAAAGTGACGAATCTTTCGTGGGATGAGCAGCTGCTCTTCTAGCAGTTCTTTGACAGTCATCGGAGGCAGGCTTGCGGGGATGGTAATAGTAAATTTCATGTTTTCATTGTAGCAAAAACTAGCCCATTTGAAAATGCTTCGTTGGAAAGAGGAAAGAAGCTCTGCTATTTCCTTAAAGAAAGCTAAAAGGAGTAGAAAGTAGCAGAGTCGTGCCTTGTGTCTGCATGGATAAGGTGATAAAATATGTTTTATGAAGAAATTAAATGATATATTTGAAAAATTAATCAATCTGTTTAAAACGGATCATCCTCAGAAAAAAGTTGCTGAGGAGCTAGAGGGCGAGACGCCTGAGCCTAGCTATAGCCGGTCTGGTAAGAATCGGAAGAAGCCCCTGTCTCAACATCCCTTCCGTCGCTTTTGGCGCAGGTTTCATCTGACCAAGATATTCTTGATTCTCGGCTTGACCTTTGGTCTGGTGGTCGGTGGCTATCTTTTTTATGTAGCTAAGACGACCAATGTCAAAGACTTGCAGAATGCTCTTAAAGCCACGACCTTGATCTATGATAAGGATGGAAATGAAGCGGGCAGCTTGTCTGGGCAAAAGGGAACTTATGTCGAATTAGACGCGATTAGTCAGGACTTACAGAACGCGGTGATTGCGACAGAAGACCGTTCTTTTTATAAGAATGGCGGGATTAACTACAGTCGCTTCTTTCTAGCCATTTTGACTGCGGGTCGCTCTGGCGGTGGCTCGACTATCACGCAGCAGTTGGCCAAGAATGCCTATCTTTCTCAGGATCAGACCATTGAGCGGAAGGCCAAGGAATTTTTCCTAGCTTTGGAAATTAACAAAAAGTACAGCAAACAGGAAATCTTGACCATGTACCTCAATAACTCTTATTTTGGAAATGGGGTTTGGGGTGTGGAAGATGCCAGCAAGAAATATTTTGGTGTATCTGCCAGCCAGCTCAGTTTGGATCAATCAGCGGTTCTAGCTGGTATGCTCAAAGGACCAGAGCTATATAATCCCCTGTATTCAGTCGAAAATGCTACCAACCGTCGTGACACCGTTCTTCAAAATATGGTGGCGGCAGGTTACATTGATCAGGCGACGGCGGATCAGGCTGCGACGGTTGGCATTGGAGGCCAGCTAGTCGATGCCTACGAAGGCAAGTCAGAAGACTATCGCTACCCATCTTATTTTGATGCGGTTATCAATGAAGCGGTCAATGATTACGGTCTGACGGAAGAAGAAATCGTCAACAACGGCTATCGTATTTACACTGAATTGGACCAAAATTACCAAGCCAGCATGCAGGTCATCTATAGCAATGTTGATCTCTTCCCGCTGGCTGAGGACGGGACGCGGGCCGAGTCCGGAAGCGTAGCGCTGGATCCTAAGACGGGTGGTGTTCGGGCTCTGGTTGGCCGTGTCAACAGTGCTGATGGCTCTGCTTTTCGGACGTTCAACTATGCGACTCAGTCTGCTCGTAGTCCAGGCTCAACCATCAAGCCTTTGGTGGCCTACAGCCCAGCTATAGCAGCCGGCTGGTCAACGGATAAGGAGCTAGATAATAGTCGGACAGTCTTTGGTGATTATAAGGTTAATAACTATGGCAATATCCAAAGTTCACCGACGGTTCCAATGTATCAAGCCTTGGCTGAATCCCTCAATATCCCCGCGGTTTCAACAGTGGATGAATTAGGCGTGAACAAGGCCTTTGAGTACGGCAAAAAGTTTGGTCTTAATATGGACAAGGTAGAACAGAATCTAGGTGTGGCTCTGGGAAGTGGCGTGACGACCAATCCACTTCAGATGGCTCAAGCCTATTCAGTCTTTGCGAATGATGGAGTTATGAATGACGCCCATCTTATCACCAAGATAGAAAATGCTAGTGGTCAGGTTGTCAAAACCCACCGGCAGACTTCTACCCGCGTTCTCAATCGCTCAACCACAGAAAAGATGACCAGTATGATGCTGGGAACTTTCTCAAACGGAACGGGAGTCTATGCAGCTCCGTATGGCTATACAATGGCTGGAAAGACAGGAACGACAGAGACTGACTTTAACCCTGATCTGTCAGGAGACCAGTGGGTCATCGGCTACACACCAGATGTGGTTATCAGCCAATGGCTGGGCTTCCCTAAGACGGATGAAACTCACTATCTGACTGGTACGAGTGCCAATGAAGCTTCGGCTATTTTCCGCAATGTCGCCAACACTATCCTGCCTTATACAGAAGGAACGTCCTTCTCGGGTCAGAAAAATGCTTATGCTGAAAATGGAATTTCCCCAGTCGATACCTACGGTACTGGTCAAACGAATACGACTAGCGAAAATAAAGACTTCCTGAAAGATGTCCAGGAGCGGGCGCAAAACCTGGTAGATGATGCCAAGAAAGCTATCGATGAGTCTGGAATTACTGAAAAAGCCAAAAATCTATGGGATACCATTACTGGCTGGTTCCATTAATCGTCTAAACGGCTTGTCAAAGAAGTAGAAAACTGCTATAATAAGGGGAATGGAGGCGTCATGGCATTAAAAAAAGCGAGTCTAGCGTGTACAGTTTGTGGGTCACGAAACTACTCAATCAAACTTAGTAGCACTCCAAAACCTACGCGTCTAGAAGTGAATAAATATTGTAAACACTGCAGTAAATATACGCTGCATAAAGAAACCAGATAGGAGATAGTTGTGAAATTCATTAAAGATGTTTTCGTTTTGCTACGAGATACAACTTGGCCTACCCGTAAAGAAAGATGGACTGATTTCCTTTCCGTAATGGAATACACAGCATTCTTTGCTGTTGTGATCTATATTTTTGATAAGGTAGTTGCCAGTGGTCTCTTCCGCATAATCAACATGTTTTCATAAGAAAGATGAGGCTGGGACAAAAGTCCTAGCCTCTCAATTGTCTTTGTATTGTCGAGCAAGACGCAGTGGTTGAGTGGGCTCTATTACGCTGATTTCATCAGCTTTTACAGCCCTACTCAACTGTGCGGAGGTGGGACGACGAAATCGAATTCTAACGA
>CAJPQE010000024.1:0-18298 GCA_905372795.1 Streptococcus cristatus
CATTTCTGTCATTGGTGATTTTTTGTTGCGCTGATATAATTATTTTTGTAAGTAAGACATCAGAAAGGAAAAGCAAATGTTTAAATTTTTTAGTTTGCTAAGCTCTATCAGTTGGTGGAAGTAAATACAAAAAATTACTGTGTGGTAATACTCGAACGATTCAATAATGTACCAAATTTTTACAGAGATGGCGTACGAGATGTATTGGTCATTCGACAGTCATACGATACTCTTATACAAGTGGAGATAAGGATCAATGGCTACTTGTTAGACTTGATTACGGTTAAAAGAAATATTCTTAGAGTTTATACTTTGAAAAATATCTCTACCACTGCACGAATTACAGTATCAGATATCACAGAGGGACTTGATATGACTCTGAAATACAATCGTACATTTAGGGATTTTGATTTTTTTGAAAAATTAAAATAGGTTTGAAAAGGGAGAAGAGGCATGCGGCAGATAATTTATACTCCAGTATATCAAAAACTGTCATTCAAATGTAAGCATCCGTGTTTTACATTTATCGTTAAATGATAGTAATTCACATAACATAAAGAACTTGGAGAACAAAATGCATGAAACATCAGTTAGCTAATCATTGGATTTTGGAAGACAGTGACTTCATAACGAAACAATCTTATCCAAAGCCATGGTTAAAAAGAACAAAATAGATTAAAGGAGACATAAAATAGCAAAACAAATTAAAAAAGCATCGAAACGCAACACCATCAACCTTGGTATTATCAGTTATACCTATACCCGTGGCCGTCACGCAATTTAAGTAAGTAGCATACAATTGAAGGTCTTAGTTTTATTAATAAGTGAATCAGGAGATGACAATGACACTATTTAAAGCAATATTTAAATCTGTTTTTAACAGAAGGGATGTTAAGATATTTTTAATTTTTATACTTCTTCCTTTATTAGTTCCACTTTTAACAGAATTTATGGACGGGACGAGCACAGGTTTGGCAGGGAATTTTTCAGAGTTTCTTGCTACAACCATTAGCACTCAATATCGTTTGATATTGCCTAACTTATTATTCTCACTCGTTATATCCTCTGTTTTTAAAGATGAAATTGATTCGGGGATTCTATTTCTATACAAAGACATCAATCGCTCACAGATTTTTAAAGCGAAGTTAGGCAGTTTATTAGTTGTATATGTTTTATTTCTACTAGGAACGGTTATGACAAGTGTGCTATCTTACTACGGTATATTATTCTCACAAGGGGCTGTTCCTGCTAATTTTATTTCTGAAAAAGTTCCAGATATTTTTTCGACAATTTTTTCATTGTTATCTACTATTAGTTTGAATCTGATTACACTACTATTAGTAGTAATGATTTCGGTGACTTCAAAAACGGTTCAAACAGTTTTAACGGGAGTGTTCTTTTCGCTAGCTGCCTCAGTTGCTCCTGTGTTGATTGGGATTAACTATTTGTTTCCAAACGGCTATGCAGACTTGTCCCAAGAGAATTTTCCACTAGCTTGCTTAGTTGCGGTAGGAATATCAGTTCTTTATATACTCTTCTTTTACATCAAAGGAAAACAGAAATTTAAACATATAGAATTTTAGGAAACATGATGAAATATAATCTTCTATCTTTAATGACACCAATCAGTTTAATTGGTATAGCATTTCTAGTCTATTCATTAGGAACTTCTATCGTATTTATAAGTTTTAGCCAACAGCTACAGTTGTCTTATCTTATTGCCCTCATTTGTTTTATGCCAATTGGATTTATGCTTATTCCTCATACTTTATCATTGAAATATGGTCTCTACTCAAAGGAAACAGATGTAGTTTTTCACTGGCAGTCCTATTTATGTCTTGCCTTGCTTATCTTTCTAGTCAATCATTATTTTTTAAAAAGCGATGAGTATTTTCATCAAATGGTGATTTCTATGTGCGAGGAGTTTCTATTTCGATTTGTCATCTATAAAGTGTTGAGAAACAATTATTCCCGCCTTTGGTCAATCATTATTGCGTCATTGTTATTCGGTATTTTACTTCATCTAAACTATCCTATGATAGACAATCTACTCATCAGAACCCCATTGGGTATTCTATTTTCAATTTTGGCGACAAAATTTGGTTTGGAGTACGCTATCGGTGGACATTGGATTTACAATCTTTATCAATCAATTATTTAATCTAAGGAGAAAAAATGTTATTACTTTTATTTGCTGTTGTGATTTATGCAGTGTTGGCACTTGCTACAAGTTACCTACTACCTTTTTTATCAGTACCTTTAGTTTTATTAGTTATTTATGCACTTCCTTTACTCTTGAATTTTATCGTTTATAAAGTTCAAAAAGGAGAATGGAAATTTTGGACAGCTCTTGTTTTACCAACTGTATCAGTGGCTGCGTATCTTTTATTTGCTTACCTGACCTCATCAAATGGTACTTGGATAGAGTTTGCTCAGATGAATATGATATCAGATGAAGATATGCAACTAGATATTGCGCTGAACTTATTTGATGGTTCACAGATTTTGTTTATTAGTTTGCTATTTTACGGAGTGTCATTAGCATCGCATTTTATTTCAAATAAGGTTTCCAGTAAGGGGGTAAAACATGCTTAAAATTGAAAATCTGTCAAAAAAGTTTAAAGGAAATGATTTTTATTCTCTATCAGACGTCTCTCTTGAAATTGGGAAAGGAGAAATTGTTGGTTTAATTGGTAAGAATGGAGCCGGAAAATCGACTTTGATGAAAATGATGGCAAAATCTCAACGACCAACATCTGGGACAATAACCTATAGAGGTATTGATATTAATAGCAAAGATAATGTATTGGAAGATTTTGGGATTATGATTGATCCAGTTTTCTACCCAGAAATGTCTGTGATGGATAATTTAAAATTTTATCTCAAATTACACGGGAAGCAGGAATGGTACTCAAATATCGAAAAAACACTTCGTTTAGTAGAACTTTGGGAAGCTCGCAACCGTAAACCGAAAGGTTTCTCGTTTGGGATGAAACAACGGACAGCTTTAGCGATTGCTTTAGTAGCAGAACCTGATTTTCTGATTCTAGATGAGCCGTTTGTTGGCTTAGATCCTATTGGTGTTCAAAAATTAATTGATATTTTGAAACAGTGGTCAAGTGAACGTCAGATTTCTATGTTGATTTCAAGTCATCAGTTAGGTGAGTTAGAGGCCTTGTGTAATCGATATGTATATATTGAAGGTGGGAAATTGGTGGATTCGTTTGAAGGGAAAGAGCAGCCAAGTGTAGTTGTTCACCTACATCCTAGCGCAAATACTGCATTACTAGACAGTTACTTATCATCTGATGTGATGCTTGAGGGTAGGCTATTGGACATTTCTACAGCTAGTAGTCGCTCTACTTTAAATGAAATCTTTAAGGTTCTTGCGGAGAATGATATGATTGAATCGATTGATGTCAAAGAAAATCATCTCAAGGAAGTATTTATGAAAGGATAATGATGAAGAATATTTTTTCAGCAGTATTTGAATCGGTCTGGAAGCGAAAAGAAACGAAAATTTTTCTTGCTTTTAGTTTTTATCCACTCGTTTATTTAGCGGCTTCTTTCTTTGGAGAGTCTAATTTTATGCAAATTGCAAATGCGGATGGTAGTAAGGTTGCCTACATTGACTTTGCAGATATGATGCTTAATTCGATGGATATGATGATTTTGCCGACTTTAGCCCTATACTTTTTGACAATTTCTGTTTTCAGGAGAGAAACGGATGATCATACGATGTTTCTCTACAAGGATATTGATAGAAAATCTATTTACTTCTCAAAATATTTCAGTCTTCTCCTTATTCTTTCTATTTATTTTGCATTATTTTTTGCTTCTTCTTTGCTTGTTCATTACACACGAGTCGTACATATGGAGTTTGGGACAACTCAAATTGTATCGGATACACTTTACTATACTTTGTTAGAGATGGTTAGTATTTTCACAGTATTCTTAAAAGGAGTTTTAGCTATTTCTGTAGCATCCTTTGCCTCTTTACGTTTTGGGACTGGGACAACTATGACAATTGCCATTGTATTGACAGTAACAATGATGATTCTATCAGCGATAGGGGGCCCAATTGCAGCACTCTTGCCAACAGGTTACCAGCAGTTTATGCAGACAGTTGAAAACATCTGGATTGGATTGGTTGGGCCAGTGACGGTAACGGCAGTCTATGGTCTTGTTTTGAACACCTTAAGTATAAAAAAATTTAAAAGTCTGGAGTTTTAAGGATGGACAAAAAACTCTTAAAGTTGATTATCAAGTACCTCAATAAGCCAAAATTTCTTTTTGGCTTAGGCTTGAGCTTTATTGGAACGATTATGAGTTTATTTATTCCACAATTTATGGGCAACTTACTGAATGAAGAATTTTTAACCATGCTCATATCTAACCCAATAACAATAGTGGTCTCCATCGTATCACTCTTGCTCGTGTTTTCTGTCCAAGCTTTGTCACGCTATGTGATTGGCTTGTGTGGTAGTCAAGCTGTAAACAAGCTCCAAAAGCATATCTATGCCTCCCTGTTAGCAACCTCTGTCAAGGAATTAGAAAATCATCCATCGGGTGATGTAGCTAGTCGACTAACAAATGATATGTCTGTTATTTTGAACTTTATCACATCGGTATTGCCAAATCTTATTTTAAATGGGATTGTGATTATGGGTTCTCTCTATTTTCTAGTAAATATCAGTCTGCCCTTGACATTACTATCTTTCTTACTATTTCCGTTTTTATTATTTGTCATTATTCCGATAAATCATCGGCTAGAAAGTCACTATACAAGCTATCAAGAAGGACTGGGAGACATTTCTAGTCGGATTAGTCATCGTTTCACTCATATCCGTTTGATGAAATCCTTCAATGGTGAAAAGAGTGAGGAAGAATCCATGGCTCACTCTTTTAATCAATTAAGCCACAACTTCAAAAAGATTATTGGTCTATCCTCCATTCAACAAACTTTGTCAAATGGATTGACCATGACCTTTATCATTTTACTCTTGGTGGTGGCTGGTTTGGAAGTCTCAAAAGGCAATATGACCATGAGTAGCTTGATGACTTTTGTTCTTTATCTTACACAGTTGATTGACCCTATCACAGATATTTCTGAATCTATGACGGATTGGACAGAGTTTCAGAGTGTTTCAAATCGTCTCATGGAGATGGTAGAGTTAGATAAAGAAGCAGGAGGAGAGACAGGGTTAGAGCTTTCTAGATCGAGTATCATCATGAAGAATGTTAATTTTTCCTATGATCAGGAAAATGTCTTAAACGATTTATCCGTCAATATTCAAGCGGGACAGCATACGGCCATTGTTGGACCAAGCGGTGCAGGGAAATCGACTATTTTTGCTCTATTGATGAAATTCTATCAAGATTATAAGGGAGATATCTTCATTGGCAATCAGAGTTTAGCAGGCTTATCTGAGGAACAATTGAGAAAGATGATTGCTTATATTCCTCAAGATAATACCTTGTTTCATGGAACGATCAGGGAAAATCTTCTCTATGGGAAAAATAAAATCGTCTCAGAAGAACGGATGAATGAAGTCTTAGAAGAATTGGGTTTGGTATCTTTGATAAGGGATTTAGACAAAGGTTTAGATACGGAAATTTCTGATAGTGGTACTGGGTTGTCCGAGGGGCAAAAGCAACGTTTTAATATTGCGAGGGCTTTATTGCTGGAGCATCCAATATATCTATTAGATGAAGTAACAGCCAGTTTAGACAGTGTGACAGAACAAAGAATCAGTAAAGCAATTGATAAGTTGACAGCAGGTAAAACACGCATGACGATTGCACATCGTTTGCATACAGTCAAGAAAGCAGATTCGATTCTTGTTTTGGATAAAACTGGACAGATTGTGGATCAAGGAACTCATCATCAGTTGCTACTTAGAAATCAACTCTATCAAGAATTTTTATCAAATGTACAAAGAGCAGGTTGAAAGGTGTGATTCTTTGTTCACCTCGCTTTCTTTGTTTTTAATAATGTAATCTCAAAAAAGAGGTCAGGGAACTTCTCCGACCTATTTTTGAAACTAGTTTCAAAAAGAAAAAGAATCACAGCAAAAACAGAAATTAAATTCTTAATATTGCAAAGGATTGAAAAAGGGAAGGCGCTGTGCTATTATTTCTGTAAGGGTTTACAAAAACAATAGTGTTGGAGGATGAGATGCGCAATCCAGATTTATTAGCAGAGGCAAAGGATTACAGAGGCAGGGATGAAGTTCCAGCGGATTTTGATGCTTTTTGGGATCGTCAGATTAGCAGTTTGAGTAGCTTGCCAGACTATCAGCTGATTGAGAAAGACTTTCAAATCGCTGGGGTGACCTGCTATGAGCTAGTGTTTGAGGGGACGAATCAGGGGCGAACTTATGCCCGTATGGTCCTTCCTAAATCGAGTAAAAAAGTTCCGATTATCTTTCATTTCCACGGTTATATGGGGCGTGGCTGGGATTGGGCCGATATGCTAGCTTATACGGTTGCTGGCTATGGTGTTGTATCTATGGATGTACGCGGCCAGTCAGGTTATTCCTTGGATGGAGGGGCGCCTGTAAGGGGCAATACGGTCAAGGGTCAGATTATCCGTGGGGCAGTGGATGGACCAGAGCGTCTCTTTTATAAGGATGTCTATCTGGATATCTACAGCTTGATTGAGATTGTGGCGAGTTTGGACCTTGTGGACGAGGAGCATCTATCCAGTTATGGGGCTTCTCAGGGTGGAGCCTTGGCTTTAGTGGCAGCGGCTCTCAATCCGCGCATTAAGCAGACAGTGGCTATCTATCCTTTCTTGTCAGATTTTCGGCGAGTGCTAGAGATTGGCAATACCAGCGAGGCCTATGATGAGCTTTTTCGGTATTTTAAATTCCACGATCCTTTCCACGAAACGGAGGATGAGATTATTCAGACCTTGTCCTATATCGATGTGAAAAATATGGCTCACCGCATTCAAGGGAGCGTGCGGATGATAACAGGACTTGCTGACGATGTTTGCTATCCGATTACCCAGTTTGCGATTTACAACCGGCTGGAGTGTACTAAGGAGCACCATCTCATGCCAGAGTACGAGCATGAAGCCATGAATGTCTATGTCAATGATAAAGTTTTCAACTGGCTTTGCGGCTCAAAGATTAACCATCCTTCTTTGTTGGAAGCTTTTAAAGACTGGTAAAAATAGATAGTAGCAAGAAAGAAACCAAGTCTGAGGTTAGCATAATCTCAGGCTTTTTATGATAAATATTCAAAAATCTATAGTAACTTTTTTTGTAGAAACACTTCTAATCCTGAAAGTAGTTTCAGCTTTTAAGAAAGGAAGTCGGTTTTTAGAAACTAAAATCTAAATCTCAAAACTTATTGAAAGCGCTTTATTTTTTGTATATAATGACATTATAAAAAGAACGGAGAAAACATAGAAAAAGGAGAGATTATTTATGTCACAGATTAGCAAAGATCAATTAATTGCAAAAATCAAAGATGGCATTATCGTTTCCTGTCAAGCTCTGCCTCATGAGCCCCTCTATACGGAGGCTGGCGGTGTCATCCCTCTCTTGGTCAAGGCGGCTGAAGAGGGCGGGGCAGTTGGTATTCGAGCCAATAGCGTGCGAGACATCAAGGAGATTAAGGAAGTAACCAAGCTTCCGATTATCGGGATTATCAAACGGGACTATCCTCCACAGGAGCCTTTTATCACTGCGACTATGCGGGAAGTAGATGAGCTGGCTGCCCTTGATATCGAGGTCATCGCTCTGGACTGCACCCAGCGGGAACGATATGATGGTTTGAAGGCTGAGGACTTTATACGCCAAGTCAAGGAGAAATATCCGCAGCAACTGCTGATGGCCGACATTAGTACCTTTGAGGAAGGTGTGGCAGCTGTAGCAGCTGGCGTTGACTTTGTCGGTACAACCTTATCAGGCTACACTTCCTACAGTCCTAAGGTAGACGGACCAGACTTTGAACTGGTCAAGAAGCTCTGTGATGCGGGAGTAGATGTGATTGCTGAGGGCAAGATCCACTATCCAGATCAGGCCAAGCAAATCCATGATTTAGGTGTCCGAGGTATTGTAGTAGGCGGAGCTATTACTCGACCAAAGGAAATCACCGAGCGTTTCGTTGCAGCAGTAAAATAAAGTGAGGTAAAGCAATGACGACCCTAAAGTTAAATAAGCTCTACAAAAAATATCCTAATAGTGATTTCTACTCTGTAGAAAATTTCGACTTGCAAATCAAAGACAAAGAATTTATCGTCTTTGTTGGCCCTTCTGGATGTGGGAAATCCACAACGCTTCGTATGATTGCGGGACTGGAGGACATCACTGAGGGCGAGCTCTATATCGATGAGACACTAGTCAATGATATTGCTCCCAAGGATCGTGATATTGCCATGGTTTTCCAGAACTATGCCCTCTATCCACACATGACAGTCTATGACAACATGGCGTTTGGATTGAAACTGCGCAAGTACAGTAAGGAAGATATCGACAAACGGGTGCAAGAAGCAGCTGAAATCCTTGGTTTGAAAGAGTTTCTAGACCGCAAACCAGCGGACTTGTCTGGTGGTCAACGTCAACGGGTAGCTATGGGACGGGCCATCGTCCGAGATGCCAAGGTTTTCCTGATGGATGAACCTTTGTCAAACTTGGATGCGAAACTGCGGGTGTCCATGCGTGCTGAGATTGCCAAAATCCACCGCCGTATCGGAGCAACAACCATCTACGTTACCCACGACCAAACCGAGGCAATGACCTTGGCCGACCGCATTGTTATCATGTCAGCGACGAAAAATGAAGCGGGCACGGGAACTATCGGTCGTATCGAGCAAGTCGGAACTCCGCAAGAGCTTTACAATGAACCAGCGAATAAGTTTGTTGCAGGCTTTATCGGCAGTCCAGCTATGAACTTCTTTGAAGTAATGGTATCTGGTCATCAACTGACTGATGGTGATCAACTCAATCTTACCCTGACAGGTGGTCAAGAGAAGCTTTTGACAGAAAAAGGCTACCAAGGTAAGAAAGTTATTTTGGGTATCCGACCAGAGGATATCTCAGCCGACTTGATTGTAGAGGATACTTTCCCTGGCGATGTGGTCGATGCGGAAGTTGTCGTGTCAGAGTTGCTGGGTAGTGACTCAGTGCTCTACTGTAAGGTGGGCAGCCAAGAGTTTTCAGCCAAGGTAGATGCTTCTAATTATCTGGAGCCAGGTTCGAAGCTTCGCTTTACCTTCAAACTACCTAAGAGTCATCTGTTTGATAGTGAGACTCAAAAACGAATTACTTTGTAAAACAACCTAAAATGAACTGACTGACTTTATTTTAGGATAAAAGAAAGGTCACAGAGAAGGAGTGATTGTACTTTTAAAAGTTTAGGATTTTAATCAAATATAGGTGGACGCTTGTCCAGAGAAATAACACAGGAAAAACGAGGCTGGGGCGCCTAATGAAAGAGGTCCGTCCCACTCTCCAATAGGCAGGTAAAAGCTGTTTAGGTCAGCTTGGAATCTTAATTTTAAAGGAGAAAAACAAATGAAAATGAAGAAATTGCTTTGTTCATTGGTAGCGGGAGCCGCAGTTCTTACGTTAGCAGCTTGTAGCGGTGGTGGTAGCTCAAATAAAGCAGCTAGCTCTGGAGATAAATCTGGTAAGACAGAGATTACTTGGTGGGCATTCCCGGTCTTCACTCAAGAAAATGCCAGCGATGGTGTGGGAACTTATGAAAAATCCATCATTGAAGCATTTGAAAAAGCAAATCCAGACATTCATGTCAACTTGGAAACAATCGACTTCAAGTCAGGTCCAGAAAAAATTACGACAGCTATCGAAGCTGGAACAGCGCCAGACGTGCTCTTCGATGCACCAGGCCGGATTATTCAATACGGTAAAAACGGTAAGTTGGCAGACTTGAACGACCTCTTCACAGATGATTTCGTCAAAGATGTTAACAACGATAACATTATCCAAGCCAGCAAGGCTGGAGACAAAGCTTATATGTATCCAATCAGCTCTGCTCCATTCTATATGGCAATGAATAAGAAAATGTTGGAAGATGCTGGTGTCCTCAACCTAGTTAAAGAAGGCTGGACAACAGATGACTTTGAAAAAGTTTTGAAAGCGCTTAAAGATAAAGGTTATACACCAGGCTCTCTCTTCAGTAACGGTCAAGGTGGAGACCAAGGAACTCGTGCCTTCATCGCTAACCTCTACGGTGGATCTGTTACAGACGAAAAAGTAACTAAATATACAACTGATGATCCGAAATTTGTCAAAGGTCTTGAAAAAGCAGTGAGCTGGATCAACAATGGCCTCATGATGAACGGTTCTCAATACGATGGCGGAGCAGACATCCAAAACTTCGCTAACGGTCAAACTTCTTACACTGTACTTTGGGCACCAGCACAAAATGGTATCCAAGCTAAATTGTTAGAAGCAAGTAAAGTAGAAGTGGTTGAAGTACCATTTCCATCAGACTCAGGTAAACCAGCACTTGAATACCTTGTAAATGGTTTTGCAGTCTTTAACAACAAAGACGACAAGAAAGTAGAAGCAGCCAAGAAATTTGTGAAATTCATCGCTGATGACAAAGAATGGGGACCTAAGAATGTTGTTCGTACAGGTGCTTTCCCAGTTCGTACATCCTTTGGTAAACTCTATGATGACAAGCGTATGGAAACAATCAGTGGCTGGACTAAATACTACTCACCATACTACAACACCATTGATGGATTTGCAGAAATGAGAACACTCTGGTTCCCAATGTTACAATCTGTATCTAATGGAGATGAAAAAGTTGAACCTGCTTTGAAGACATTTACTGAAAAAGCAAACGAAACGATTACTAAAAAATAAGCAAGTTTAAAATCCGCCCCTTTTTCTGTTGTCAGTCTCTAAAAATGGAAAAAGGGGTATTTTGTTAGAAAATCTTGAAAGAGGGGTACCTCATTGTGAAAGTCAATAAAATCAGAATGAAAGAAACCCTAATATCATATGCGTTTTTAGCTCCAATTCTTATATTCTTTACAGTATTTGTTTTGGCGCCTATGATAATGGGATTTATCACTAGTTTCTTTAATTATACAATGACCTCATTTACATTCGTTGGTTTTGATAACTACATTCGGATGTTCAATGATCCAGTTTTTGTTAAGTCACTCATTAATACAGTCATTATTGTAATCGGCTCTGTGCCGGTAGTTGTGCTCTTCTCTTTGTTTGTAGCTTCACAAACCTATGAGATGAATGCTGTTTCTCGCTCTTTCTACCGTTTTGTCTTCTTCCTACCGGTTGTTACAGGTAGTGTTGCCGTGACGGTTGTGTGGAAGTGGATCTACGATCCGTTGTCTGGTATTTTGAACTTTGTTTTGAAATCTGGCCATATCATCAACCAAAACATTTCTTGGTTGGGAGATAAGCAGTGGGCCTTGGCTGCTATCATTGTTATTTTGCTGACAACATCTGTCGGTCAGCCGATTATTCTCTACATTGCAGCTATGGGAAATATCGATAATTCTCTAGTGGAGGCTGCGCGTGTGGATGGGGCAACAGAGATGCAGGTCTTTTGGAAAATCAAATGGCCGAGCCTTTTGCCAACGACACTTTATATCGCTATCATCACCACTATTAACTCATTCCAATGTTTCGCCTTGATTCAGCTGTTGACATCAGGTGGACCAAACTACTCAACTAGTACGCTTATGTACTATCTATATGAAAAAGCCTTCAAGCTATCTGAATATGGCTATGCAAACACCATGGGAGTCTTTCTGGCGATTATGATTGCGATTATCAGTTTCGCCCAGTTCAAGATTCTCGGTAACGATGTGGAATATTAAAGAAAGGAGCAGGAATATGAAACCAAAAAAATTTAATTCATTTAAAGTGTTCTCATCTGTTATTTTAGCACTTTTGACCGTGCTCTTTGTCTTTCCATTCTATTGGATTCTGACTGGAGCTTTTAAATCTCAGCCGGATACCATTATGATTCCGCCTCAATGGTGGCCACAAAACCCGACAACAGAGAACTTCCAGCAATTAGCCGTTCAAAACCCGGCTTTACAATGGATGTGGAACAGTGTCTTCATTTCTCTTGCGACCATGTTCTTGGTTTGTGCGACGTCATCCCTAGCTGGTTATGTTTTGGCTAAGAAACGCTTTTACGGGCAACGGATTCTCTTTGCTATCTTTATCGCGGCTATGGCCCTGCCTAAACAGGTTGTCCTAGTTCCTCTAGTGCGGATTGTCAATTTCATGGGAATCCACGATACCCTTTGGGCAGTTATTTTACCTTTAGTTGGCTGGCCGTTCGGGGTCTTCCTCATGAAGCAGTTTAGTGAAAATATCCCGACAGAGCTTCTGGAATCAGCTAAGATCGACGGTTGTGGTGAAATCCGAACCTTCTGGAGTGTAGCCTTTCCTATCGTCAAACCAGGCTTTGCTGCTCTGGCTATCTTCACCTTTATCAATACTTGGAATGACTACTTCATGCAGCTTGTAATGTTGACCTCGCGGAACAATCTGACGATTTCGTTAGGGGTTGCGACCATGCAGGCTGAGATGGCAACCAACTACGGTCTGATTATGGCCGGTGCGGCTTTGGCGGCGGTGCCAATCGTAGCAGTCTTCCTCATCTTCCAAAAATCCTTCACCCAAGGGATTACTATGGGAGCTGTCAAAGGATAAGGCGCTCAATAGAGGAAATAAAACTATGATTTTTGATGATTTAAAAAATGTGACTCGTTACAAGGGTCTTCATCCCAATCTGGATAAAGCGATTGATTATCTCTATGAGCACCGCAAAGACAGCTTTGACTTGGGACGCTATGAAGTGGATGGGGACAAGGTCTTTCTCTTGGTTCAGGAAAACACCCTCAATCAAGAGGCCAATGATCAATTTGAATATCATAAAAAATATGCAGATTTTCATCTGCTAGTAGGAGGGCATGAGTATTCTGCCTATGGTAGCCAGATGGTCGATGAGGCAGTGGCCTTTGATGAAGACGCGGATATCGGCTTTGTTCATTGTCAAAATCGTTATCCTCTCTTGTTGGGTTACCATAATTTTGCGATTTTCTTTCCAGGAGAAGCCCATCAGCCGAATGGCTATGCGGGTCTGGAAGAAAATGTCAGAAAGTATCTTTTTAAAGTGTTAATAGACTAGCCCTAGGTGAGCGAGATTTTTGAGTTTGCAAGGCTAGTAGAGAAAGGAGAAACTTATGTCAGATAAGGGAACAGGACTCATCAGAGCTATATTTGATACAGATAATTTTTTCATGCAAATCTGTGAGAAAATCCTGGATTTGATGACGGTCAATCTTCTCTTTCTCTTGTCTTGTCTGCCCTTGGTGACCATTGGGATTGCCAAGATCAGCCTCTATCAAACACTTTTTGAAATCAAGGGAAACCGTCGGGTAAAAGTAATCAGAACTTACACTCGAATCTTTCGAGAAAATTGGAAGCAAGGACTCAAACTGGGCTTGCTGGAATTGGCTTTAGTCGGTATCAGTCTCTTTGACCTCCTGCTTTTTCGGACGCAGGAAGCCCTGCCTTTCCAAGTTTTAAAGGCGGTTTGTTTTGGAATTATTATTTTTACAATCCTGCTTTCTCTTTGCGTCTATCCCTTGGCTGGTAAGTTTCTCATGTCTTTTAGAGACCTTTTACAGACCAGCCTAGTGATTGTAAGTCTGAATTTTCCTTGGTTCTTTGTTATGATGGCGGTTATAGCCGCGATCCTTGTCATCATCTATAGTTCAGGCTTTGTGTTGCTGTTAGGATTTTCCCTCTTTGCCTTTATCGGCTTTGCAGGTCTGGCTTATTTGCAGCTTCCTATTTTGGAAAAAATCTTCGCTAAATACAGCAGTCTATAATCTACAATTAGTACATTTGGAGAAAATTTGAAAATGAAAGATTTAAAGAAATATCACGGTGTCATCCCAGCTTTTTATGCTTGTTATGACGAGGAGGGTGAAATCAGCCCGGAGCGGACTCGCGCTTTGGTGGAGTATTTCATCGACAAGGGCGTGCAAGGTCTCTATGTCAACGGCTCATCAGGCGAATGTATCTACCAGAGCGTGGCCGACAGAAAAGTAATTTTGGAAGAAGTAATGAAAGTTGCTAAGGGCAAACTGACCATCATTGCTCACGTAGCCTGCAATAATACTAAAGACAGTATCGAGTTGGCAAAACATGCGGAAGCTCTAGGAGTTGATGCCATTGCGGCTATTCCGCCGATTTATTTCCGTCTGCCAGAATATTCTGTCGCTCAGTACTGGAATGATATCAGTGCGGCTGCCCCACATACTGATTTTGTGATTTATAATATTCCGCAATTGGCTGGTGCAGCGCTGACTCCGAGTCTTTATAAGGAAATGCTGAAGAATGAGCGCGTGATTGGTGTGAAGAACTCTTCAATGCCGGTGCAGGATATCCAGACCTTCGCAGCACTTGGTGGCAGTGACCATTTGGTCTTTAACGGTCCAGATGAGCAATTCTTAGGTGGCCGTCTTATGGGTGCTGCAGCCGGTATCGGTGGTACATACGGAGCTATGCCAGAGCTCTTCCTCAAACTCAATCAACTGATTGCTGACAAGGAATTGGAAAGAGCTAAAGAGCTGCAGTTTGCCATTAACGACATTATCGGCAAGCTAACCAGTGCTAACGGCAATATGTATGCTGTTATCAAAGAAGTTCTCAAGCTCAACGAAGGACTGGCTATCGGCTCTGTCCGTGCTCCTTTGACACCAGTCGTAGAAGCAGACCGTCCAGTCGTAGAAGCAGCAGCGGCCTTGATCCAAGAAACTAAGGAGCGCTTCCTCTAAAAGAAAGAAGGATGCTTATGGGAAATTATGTTACGATTGACATTGGCGGTACCAATATCAAATACGGCCTGATAGACGACCAAGAAACGTTAGTAGAAGCCCATGAAATACCTACGGAAGCCCATAAGGGTGGTCCAGAGATTATGCGTAAGGTTCAAAAGATAGTTGCTGACTATGCGCAGGCTGGTTCGATTGAGGGGATTTGTATTTCTTCAGCTGGCATGGTCGATCCAGACAAGGGTGAAATTTTCTATGCTGGTCCTCAGATTCCTAACTATGCTGGGACGCAATTTAAGAAGGTCTTGGAGGAGGAATTTTCTATTCCTTGCGAGATTGAGAACGACGTCAACTGTGCCGGTCTGGCTGAGGTCATGTCTGGCCATGGTAAGGGAGCAAAAATTGCTGTCTGCCTGACAATTGGGACAGGGATTGGAGGCTGTTTAGTAGCGGATGGGCAAGTTTTTCACGGCTTTAGCAACTCAGCCTGCGAAGTAGGCTATCTCCACCTGCCGGATGGGGCTTTTCAGGATGTAGCTTCTACCACAGCCTTGGTTCAATATGTCGCTGACTTGCATGGAGAAGATCCCTCTCTCTGGAATGGCCGCAGGATTTTCAAAGAAGCGACCGAGGGCAACACCATCTGTATCAAAGGAATTGACCGCATGGTAGGCTATCTGGGGCAGGGCATTGCCAATATCTGCTATGTCGTCAATCCGGAAATCGTCATCTTGGGTGGTGGTATTATGGGACAAGAGGCCATCCTTCGGCCGCGTATCCAAGCGGCTCTCAAGGATGCTCTGGTACCGAGCATAGCTGAGAAGACCAAACTAGCCTTTGCCTATCACCAAAATACGGCAGGCATGTTTGGAGCTTACTACCACTTTAAAAATAAACATCAGTAATCCAAGCAAACCTGGGGGTGACCTCAGGTTTCTTGTGTTTTAGTAATGCTTCTTCCATCGATAGTTAGACGACTTTCAAGTGGCTGGGGTGAATTGGGTCTGGTTCAGATTTTAAGGAGTTACGTAGGAAACCAGTACAACCAGAATCTTACTCTAAGCCAGTTTAGTCATTGTTTAGAGTAAGGCTGTAAAGAACATGCAAAAAATCCAACAGGTTTCTGCTGGATTTTATTGATGCCTACGGTAGTAACCGTTAAGTTTGTGGTTTTCCCAGTAACTATTGAAGATTCTTTCCTTTCTCTCTCGGTCAATTTCTAGGAAAAAGGCATAAAGTATATCAATCATCAGCAGCATTGGGAACTGAGCTGAGATTCGTTGGATGAACTGAGGTTTACTTTGCATTGCAACTGGGATGATTTCTGAAAAGTCTTCTTTAATCAAATCAGGCTGGCCAGTGATTAACACGGTCTTGGATCCCATGCCCTTAGCATCAATCAGACTGTCAATAATGGATGGAGTTTGACCTGAAAGAGAAAATCCGATAACTAGGCAGTTTTTGTCTAAAATGCTCGTTGTCCAAGCAAAGCCATCCGCATCTGTCAGGGCTTCACAAATAACCCCTAAGCGCATGAAGCGCAGTTTCATATCGCGAGCGACGAGCCCCGAGCTTCCCGTGCCAAAAAAATAGACACGATCCGCTTTTTCAATCAGCTGGGCTACGCGCTCCAACCTTTTTTCGTCAATCAAGTCCTCGGTTTGTTGCCGAATTTGAATATAGTTGCGTAGCACCTGGCGGGACGAATCATTTTTCAGATTTGTATACTCCGTTTTGCTGATTTTCAGCTGTTGGAGATATTGGAAGTTGAACTCCCGATAGCCCTTGAAGCCACATTTTTTAGCAAAACGGGTCAAGGCCGCCTGCGAGATGTGTAAAGTTTGGGCTACTTCGAGGGAGGACAGGTCCCCTTCTATATCGGTCGGATTCAAAAAATAGTCGGCAATCCGCTTTTCGACATCGGTCATAGTGTCGTAACAGCTTTCGATGATGGCCAAGATATTCTGTTGGTGTCTCATGATGGGTCACTTTCTTTGGTCAAAATAATAAAAACGTATTTTCATTATAACATAGTTTAGAGGGAATAAAGTGTTTTCACAGCCAAGAATTATCAGACCTCACTTTCCATTGGAGTATGAGCGGTCAGTAGTTTCAGTATTTCCTGATAACATGACGGTCTTTCTTTCTGAGCAGCTATTTCCTAAAGATTGTGTCGGGTACAGGAAAAAGTGATATAATTTACACAAGTAATGTTCCAAGTTTGGATTTGAAGTAAGGGAGATAGGAGCCACTGTCCATTACAGCTTCCAACTCTTATTTTGGAAATCAGTAAAGCTAGATTGTGAGGTTTTTTATGCGAATCAATGAACTAGGCCAGCCTATTGGAGAGGCTCTGCCAGATTTTAAGCCGGGGGACTTGCCTAACTTGGAGCGAATTGAAGGACAGTATGTTATTATCGAGCGGTTGTCCAAGGACAAGCATGGAGCAGATTTATATGAAGTATATGGTCCGGATTCACCCGCTGACATGTGGACCTATCTCTTTCAAAATCCTGCCCAAAATCAGGCAGAATGGTCCCAGAAGCTAGATCGGATGCTGGCAGCTCAGGATCGTTTCCACTATGCCATTGTGGACAAGGAGAGCGGCAAGGCGCTGGGAACCTTTGCTTTAATGAGGATTGATCAAGGCAATCGTGTGATTGAAATAGGTGCTGTGACCTATTCACCGCAGCTGAAGCGCACCAGACTGGCTACAGAAGCCCAGTACTTATTGGCACGCTATGTCTTTGAAGAGCTGGAGTATCGCCGCTACGAATGGAAGTGCGATGCACTCAATCAGCCGTCAAGACGGGCAGCAGAGCGGCTTGGCTTTACCTACGAAGGTAGGTTCCGTCAGGCAGTCGTCTATAAAGGGCGCAACCGAGACACTGATTGGCTCTCCATGATTGACAGAGATTGGCCGGCTGTTAAGACTCGTCTGGAGAAATGGCTGAGCCCAGACAATTTCGATGAAAAGGGACAGCAAATAAAAGCCTTGTCTGAGTTTTGACATTTGATTGAGAGTGGGCCAGAAATCGGTAATTCGTTAGAATTCGATTTCGTCGTCCCACCTCCGCACAGTTGAGTAGGGCTGTAAAAGCTGATGAAATCAGCGTAGTAGAGCCCACTCAACCACTGCGTCTTGCTTGACATCCAAAGACAATTGAGAGGCTAGGACTTTTGTCCCAGACTCTTTTTACTCTTTAATTTTGATGAAAATGGAGAATTTTCTGATAAATTTTGATATAATAAAACGAACTACAGATAAAGGATGAGAGAGAATGACTTTAGTTTATCAATCAACACGCGATGAAAAGAATAGAGTAACAGCCAGCCAGGCGATTCTGCAAGGCTTGGCGACAGACGGCGGTCTTTTTACGCCCACTACCTATCCGCAGGTCGATTTGGACTTTGCCAAGCTCAAAGACGCTTCCTATCAGGAAGTAGCCAAGCTGGTTTTGTCTGCATTTTTGGATGATTTTTCTGAAG
>CAJPQE010000025.1:0-18140 GCA_905372795.1 Streptococcus cristatus
ATTTTTTATGATGTTGAAGGGCAAAAACTTGTTCGAAGCCATCATTCAGAAGATGCTGATGAAGAGTTACCCAATAATCAAAAAGATATTAAATTAGTGCAGGATGGAATTGTTGTCAGCTATCAGGGAGAAAAAGTTTTTGATGTCACGAATAACAAACCTTACACCATCACCATCACCAATGTAGATGATAAACCAGTTCAGTTTGAAGCTCAGGTGGCAGACAAGTAATATAAAATATTAGCGACAACTTATAAATTAGCAATCAAGTAACAGATCGCCTGCCAAAAGAACGTGACTACCTAATAGCTACTCTAGCCTCTGGAGAACTCATGTAAGAAGCCTGTACAGTAGGTGGACAATTTACCAAGCACGGGAAAAGATGGGATTTCTTATGGAAACCAGATACGGATGAGCATAAAAATTCAAAAGAAGATTTTTATGATTATTTGAAGCGAGGAGAAGATAAAAATGTCGGTACGTAAAAAAATAATAAGCATCCTACTTTTGATAATAACTGTTTTTGTCATTTGGTTGCTCTTTGGCCCTGATGATAAACCTGAACCAGATTTTTCTTCTGCCAATAAAATTGAATTACTGGCAAGTATTCTCGCGGGTAACAACGAGGATATTATCCGAGATGCAGGCTATGGAATTCCGGATGACCCGGTGATTCGGCGATGGGGAATAAATGAACTTAAAATACCTGGTAAATTAAACTTGGATGTACGCCCACCGACTAGTTTGGAAGACAGTGAACTTCTAGTTCTTTTTTCTACTATGATTAATGGTAAAGAAACAGATGTAGCGTTTTTCTTAGATAAAAAATTGAATTTAATTGATTCGAATTATGATTCTATAGAGAAAGATGGTACTGGGGAAAAAATTGAAATAGATGAGACTCAAGAAAAAGAGCTACTACGTCAGGTTCAAACAGAATTAAAACAGTTCTTTGAAAAAATGAAACAGCAGCTAGCTTCTAAATAGGAAATATAATAAAAGAATCATAAAATAAAGATTCGGAAGGCTGTTGATGAGCCACTCTGGGAAGAATTGGATAGGAAACATGAAGGATACATCAAAATCCAGGGTTGACATGTTCATGACGACGAGGAAGTGGATGAGAGCGACTTAAAATAAACATGCTTCTATTTCAAGATTAAAGATGAAAGTGTCCTGGAAATTAGATAAAACTACTTGAATTTTTACATAAATATGGTATAATAGTATCAATAATTTGTCGTGTGCTTTAATTGAAATATTGTCCGATTAAAGCTTGCAGCAGTTAAATCAAACTTTTTATAAGTCAGATTTAGCTGCTCTTTTTGTGTCTATTTTTCAGAATTCTAGGATTTGTAACGCAAACTTAAAGATTCTAAAAACTTAGCAAAAAGGACTGATTGTAGCTGTTTTGACGAGAGTCAATGGCGTAGAAGGGGTCTCCCCTTGGTAAGAGTGAAGAAGAGTGTGATATGAGAGGCAAATGGTTAGTATTCCAATAATCAGAAAATCTCAATTTTCTCCGATTCCCTCCCTCTGTACTTTATAAAAAAGGAGTTAGAAACTTGGCAGGACATGACGTTCAATACGGGAAACATCGGACCCGTCGTAGTTTTTCAAGAATTAAAGAAGTTCTTGATTTACCAAACTTGATTGAAATTCAAACAGACTCGTTTAAAGATTTCTTGGACCATGGTTTGAAAGAAGTCTTTGAGGATGTACTTCCTATTTCAAACTTTACCGACACCATGGAATTGGAATTTGTCGGCTATGAAATCCGTGAGCCTAAATACACGCTGGAAGAAGCTCGTATCCACGACGCTAGCTATTCAGCGCCAATCTTTGTGACCTTCCGCCTGATTAACAAGGAAACTGGTGAAATTAAGACGCAGGAAGTCTTCTTTGGCGACTTCCCAATCATGACTGAAATGGGAACCTTCATCATCAACGGTGGTGAGCGGATTATCGTGTCTCAGTTGGTGCGTTCGCCAGGGGTTTACTTCAACGATAAAGTTGATAAAAACGGTAAAGTTGGCTACGGTTCAACTGTTATTCCTAACCGAGGAGCTTGGTTGGAGCTAGAAACAGACTCAAAAGATATCGCCTATACTCGTATTGACCGGACTCGTAAAATTCCATTTACTACTTTGGTGCGTGCGCTTGGTTTCTCAGGTGATGATGAGATCTTGGACATCTTTGGTGACAGCGACTTGGTGCGCAATACCATTGAAAAAGATATTCACAAGAACCCAATGGACTCTCGTACGGATGAAGCTCTGAAAGAAATCTATGAGCGTCTTCGTCCAGGTGAGCCTAAGACGGCTGAAAGTTCTCGTTCTCTGCTTGTGGCTCGTTTCTTTGATCCACATCGTTATGATTTGGCAGCCGTTGGTCGTTACAAGATTAACAAGAAGCTCAATATCAAGAACCGCCTGCTCAATCAAACATTGGCAGAACATCTGGTAGATGCTGAAACAGGTGAAATTCTTGTCGAAGCTGGTACAGTCATGACTCGCAGTGTGATTGACAGCATTGCGGAGCAACTGGACAATGGCTTGAACAAAATCACTTATATTCCAAACGACTCAGCTGTCTTGACAGAGCCTGTAGAATTGCAGAAGTTCAAGGTTGTCGCACCAAGCGATCCAGACCGTGTTGTGACCATTATTGGTAACGCAAATCCGTCTGACAAGGTTCGGACTGTAACACCAGCTGATATCTTGGCTGAAATGAGCTATTTCCTCAACTTGGCAGAAGGTATCGGCCGTGTGGATGATATTGACCACTTGGGGAACCGTCGTATTCGTGCAGTTGGCGAGCTTTTGGCTAACCAAGTTCGTCTGGGCCTTTCTCGGATGGAGCGTAATGTTCGCGAACGGATGAGCGTTCAGGACAATGAAGTGCTGACTCCACAACAAATCATCAACATCCGTCCAGTGACTGCAGCCATTAAAGAATTCTTTGGTTCTTCACAGTTGTCACAGTTCATGGACCAACACAATCCGCTGTCTGAGCTTTCTCACAAGCGTCGTCTCTCTGCCTTAGGACCTGGTGGTTTGACACGTGACCGTGCAGGTTATGAAGTGCGGGACGTGCACTATACTCACTATGGTCGTATGTGTCCGATTGAAACGCCTGAAGGACCAAATATCGGTTTGATCAATAACTTATCTTCTTACGGACATCTTAACAAATACGGATTTATTCAAACACCTTACCGTAAAGTAGACCGTGAAGCTGGTGTGGTAACCAACGAAATCGTTTGGCTGACAGCTGATGAGGAAGATGAATTTATCGTAGCGCAGGCCAACTCTAAGCTTAATGAAAAAGGCGGCTTTGCAGAGCCTATCGTTATGGGACGCCACCAAGGTAATAACCAAGAATTCCCTTCAGACCAAGTAGACTACATGGACGTATCACCTAAGCAGGTAGTTGCCGTGGCGACAGCATGTATTCCTTTCTTGGAAAACGACGACTCCAACCGTGCCCTCATGGGTGCCAACATGCAACGTCAGGCTGTGCCTTTGATCGATCCAAAAGCGCCTTACGTTGGTACTGGTATGGAATACCAAGCTGCTCACGATTCTGGAGCAGCGGTCATTGCCCAGTATGATGGTAAGGTTACCTATGCGGATGCGGATAAGGTAGAAGTTCGTCGTGAAGATGGATCGCTAGATGTGTACCACATCCAAAAATTCCGTCGTTCAAACTCAGGAACTGCCTACAACCAACGCACCCTTGTAAAAGTTGGTGATGTCGTTGAAAAAGGCGACTTTATCGCTGACGGACCTTCTATGGAAAATGGAGAAATGGCGCTTGGACAAAACCCAATCGTTGCCTACATGACATGGGAAGGTTACAACTTCGAGGATGCGGTTATCATGAGTGAGCGTCTGGTGAAAGACGATGTCTATACATCTGTCCACCTCGAAGAATACGAATCAGAAACTCGCGATACAAAGCTTGGGCCTGAAGAAATCACTCGTGAAATTCCAAACGTTGGTGAAGATGCCCTTAAAGACCTTGACGAAATGGGTATTATCCGTATCGGTGCGGAAGTTAAGGAAGGCGACATCCTTGTAGGTAAAGTCACACCTAAAGGTGAAAAAGACCTTTCAGCTGAAGAACGTCTCTTGCACGCTATCTTTGGTGATAAGTCTCGTGAAGTACGTGACACTTCTCTTCGTGTACCTCACGGTGCCGATGGTGTCGTTCGCGATGTGAAGATCTTTACTCGTGCAAATGGAGATGAGTTGCAATCAGGTGTTAACATGCTGGTTCGCGTCTACATCGCTCAAAAACGTAAGATCAAGGTCGGAGATAAGATGGCCGGACGTCACGGAAACAAAGGGGTTGTCTCTCGTATCGTTCCTGTGGAAGATATGCCATACCTTCCAGACGGAACCCCAGTTGATATCATGTTGAACCCACTTGGGGTGCCATCCCGTATGAATATCGGTCAGGTTATGGAACTCCACCTTGGTATGGCAGCTCGTAACTTGGGCATCCACATTGCGACACCAGTCTTTGACGGGGCAAGCTCAGAAGATCTCTGGTCGACAGTTCGTGAAGCTGGTATGGATAGCGATGCTAAGACAATTCTTTATGATGGACGTACTGGTGAGCCATTTGATAACCGCGTTTCTGTCGGTGTCATGTACATGATCAAGCTCCACCACATGGTTGACGATAAGCTCCATGCCCGTTCAGTTGGTCCATACTCAACCGTTACCCAACAGCCACTCGGAGGTAAAGCTCAGTTTGGTGGACAACGTTTCGGGGAAATGGAAGTTTGGGCCCTAGAGGCTTACGGTGCGTCAAACGTACTTCAAGAAATCTTGACTTACAAGTCTGACGATATCAACGGACGTTTGAAAGCTTATGAAGCGATTACTAAAGGGAAACCAATTCCAAAACCAGGTGTTCCAGAATCCTTCCGAGTTCTTGTGAAAGAATTGCAATCTCTTGGTCTTGACATGCGTGTCCTTGACGAAGATGACCAAGAAGTAGAATTGCGTGACTTGGATGAAGACATGGATGAAGATGTGATCCATGTGGACGATCTGGAAAAAGCACGTCAAAAACAGGCTCAAGAAGCTAAAGCAGCTTTTGATGCTGAAGGAAATGAAGAAAAATAATTCGTCGCTGATTAGATAAATAAGAAAGGTAAGAAATAGTGGTTGATGTAAATCGATTTAAAAGTATGCAAATCACCCTAGCTTCTCCAAGTAAGGTCCGTTCATGGTCTTACGGAGAAGTGAAGAAGCCTGAGACAATCAATTACCGGACCTTGAAGCCAGAACGTGAAGGCCTCTTTGACGAGGTGATCTTCGGGCCAACCAAGGATTGGGAGTGTGCCTGCGGTAAGTACAAACGGATTCGTTACAAAGGGATTATTTGTGACCGCTGTGGTGTTGAAGTAACACGGACTAAGGTTCGTCGTGAGCGTATGGGGCACATCGAGCTTAAAGCACCGGTTTCTCACATTTGGTATTTCAAGGGAATCCCAAGCCGTATGGGCTTGACTCTGGATATGAGTCCGCGCGCCCTAGAAGAAGTCATTTATTTTGCGGCTTATGTGGTGATTGATCCTAAGGAAACACCACTGGAGCACAAATCTATCATGACGGAGCGCGAGTATCGTGAGCGCCTCCGTGAATATGGTGCAGGTTCATTCGTTGCCAAGATGGGAGCAGAAGCGATCCAAGACTTGCTGAAACAAGTGGACTTGGAAACAGAAATTGCGGCTCTCAAGGAAGAATTGAAAACAGCTTCTGGTCAAAAACGAATCAAGGCTATTCGTCGATTGGACGTTTTGGATGCCTTCTACCGCTCTGGCAATAAGCCAGAATGGATGATTCTCAACATCCTGCCAGTCATTCCGCCAGATCTACGTCCAATGCTCCAATTGGACGGTGGCCGCTTTGCTTCATCTGACTTGAATGACCTTTACCGCCGCGTTATCAACCGGAACAACCGTTTGGCTCGTTTGCTCGAGTTAAATGCACCAGGTATCATCGTTCAAAATGAGAAGCGTATGCTACAAGAAGCGGTTGATGCTTTGATTGACAATGGTCGTCGTGGTCGTCCGATCACAGGTCCAGGTAGCCGTCCACTTAAGTCTTTGAGTCACATGCTCAAAGGGAAACAAGGACGTTTCCGTCAAAACTTGCTGGGTAAACGGGTTGACTTCTCAGGCCGTTCCGTTATCGCCGTTGGTCCAACATTGAAGATGTATCAATGTGGTGTGCCACGTGAAATGGCGATCGAGCTCTTCAAACCGTTTGTTATGCGGGAAATTGTTGCCCGTGATTATGCACAGAATGTGAAAGCTGCTAAACGTATGGTAGAGCGTGGCGATGAGCGTATCTGGGATGTCTTGGAAGATGTTATCAAAGAACATCCAGTGCTCCTTAACCGCGCACCGACCCTTCACCGTTTAGGTATCCAAGCCTTTGAGCCAGTTCTAATCGACGGTAAAGCTCTTCGCTTGCACCCACTGGTCTGTGAAGCCTACAATGCCGACTTTGACGGTGACCAAATGGCCATCCACGTTCCATTGTCTGAAGAAGCGCAGGCTGAAGCTCGTATCCTCATGTTGGCTGCTGAGCACATCTTGAATCCGAAAGACGGAAAACCAGTTGTAACACCGTCTCAGGATATGGTCTTGGGTAACTACTACCTGACTATGGAAGAAGCAGGTCGTGAAGGCGAAGGCATGGTCTTTAAAGACCGTGATGAAGCTGTGATGGCCTTGCGTAATGGCTATGTCCACTTGCATACTCGTGTAGGTATCGCGACAGATAGCCTCAAGAAGCCATGGACAGAAGATCAAAAACACAAGATCCTCATGACCACAGTAGGTAAGATTCTCTTCAACGATATCATGCCAGAAGAGCTGCCTTACCTGCAAGAGCCAACGAATGCTAACTTGACAGAAGGTGTACCAGCTAAATACTTCTTGGAGCCAGGTAAAGACATCAAGTCTGCTATTGAAGCCCTAGAGCTAAATATTCCGTTCAAGAAGAAAAATCTAGGAAATATCATCGCTGAAATCTTCAAACGCTTCCGCACGACAGAAACATCTGCCCTGCTGGATCGCTTGAAAGACCTAGGTTACCACCATTCTACGCTGGCTGGTTTGACAGTGGGTATTGCCGACATTCCAGTCGTGGAAGACAAGGCAGAGATCATTGAAGAATCTCACAAGCGTGTAGAACAAATCACCAAGCAATTCCGTCGTGGTATGATTACTGACGACGAACGCTACAATGCTGTGACAGCTGAATGGCGTGCTGCCCGTGAAAAATTGGAAAAACGCTTGGTTGCTAACCAAGATCCGAAGAACCCAATCGTTATGATGATGGACTCTGGAGCCCGTGGTAACATCTCGAACTTCTCACAGCTTGCCGGTATGCGTGGTCTGATGGCTGCTCCGAACGGACGTATCATGGAATTGCCAATCCTTTCAAACTTCCGCGAAGGTTTGTCTGTATTGGAAATGTTCTTCTCTACTCACGGTGCCCGTAAAGGTATGACCGATACGGCCCTCAAGACAGCCGACTCAGGTTACTTGACTCGCCGTCTGGTTGATGTGGCCCAAGATGTGATTATCCGTGAGGATGACTGTGGAACAGATCGTGGACTTCTCATCACTTCTATCACCGAAGGCAAGGAAATGATCGAGTCTCTGGAAGAGCGTCTCAATGGTCGTTATACTAAGAAGACAGTTAAACACCCAGAAACTGGCGCAGTTATCATTGGTCCAAATGAATTGATCACCGAAGACAAGGCGCGTGAAATCGTCAATGCTGGTGTTGAAGAAGTGACAATCCGCTCCGTATTTACATGTAACACTCGTCACGGTGTCTGCCGTCACTGTTACGGTATCAACTTGGCGACTGGTGATGCGGTTGAAGTCGGTGAAGCAGTCGGAACCATCGCTGCCCAGTCTATCGGGGAACCTGGTACACAGCTTACAATGCGTACCTTCCACACGGGTGGTGTTGCCTCTAATACCGATATCACTCAAGGTCTTCCTCGTGTCCAAGAAATCTTTGAAGCCCGTAATCCGAAAGGGGAAGCGGTCATCACAGAAGTCAAGGGTGAAGTCACTGCTATCGAAGAAGATGCATCTACTCGTACTAAGAAAGTCTTTGTCAAAGGTGCAACCGGCGAAGGTGAATATGTGGTGCCATTCACAGCCCGCATGAAGGTTGAAGTGGGTGACCAAGTTTCCCGCGGTGCTGCCTTGACCGAAGGTTCTATCCAGCCTAAGCACTTGCTGGCTGTCCGTGATGTCTTGTCTGTTGAAACTTACCTGCTTGCTGAGGTACAAAAGGTTTACCGTAGCCAAGGGGTAGAAATCGGCGACAAACACATTGAGGTAATGGTTCGTCAAATGATTCGCAAGGTGCGCGTCATGGATCCAGGTGATACAGATCTCCTCATGGGAACTCTCATGGATATCACAGACTTTACAGATGCTAACCGTGATGTGGTTATCTCAGGCGGTGTGCCTGCGACAGCTCGTCCAGTCCTCATGGGAATCACCAAGGCTTCCCTTGAGACAAACAGCTTCTTGTCTGCAGCTTCCTTCCAGGAAACAACTCGTGTCCTGACAGATGCTGCGATCCGTGGTAAGAAAGATCATCTCCTTGGCCTTAAGGAAAATGTTATCATCGGTAAGATTATCCCAGCTGGTACTGGTATGGCTCGTTACCGTAACTTGGAACCACAAGCAATCAATGAAGTTGAAATCATCGACGAAGTTGTGGAAACAGCAGAGACTGAAGAAGTTGAAACAAGTGTAGAATCATAAGAACTTACTTGAGTTTACATATAAAAGTCTATCAGGAAGAGAATCTTGTATTCTCTTCTTTTTTGTTAGCTTGCACGGAGGGGCGCAGTTAGAATACAACTGGAGGTTTCAGAGATCCATTTTGTTGCTATATCGAATCAACAGCTTAGAAAAAGAGCTTTCTAGTGAGCATGATGGCACATTTTTTGATTTTATATGGCTCTTAGCTGTACAGGAAGGGAAAAATTCGATATACTAAGTAAAAGGAGGAAGAAATGAAAATTTTTTTGCAAAAAGTGGAATATAGTTTACTGGCTTTGTTTTTAGCCGTACAGACTCAAGTTCCTTTTGTACTGATCCAGTTTTACAAAGGTCGAGATCAAAGTTTTTCAATGGGATACACCTTGCTTATCCTGATGATTTATTTGCTGATCATTTTTTATGCCCTGCGAATGGCTAAAAAAGAAGGCTTACTGACCCTTGATTTTAGTTTTTTAATTTAAAATCAGTGATCTGGCTAGTATTATCCTATCTGATAACTTTCGGAGTTAGTATTTTTGCTGCGATTATTATGGTTCTAGAGGGCCAACTTTCAGGAACGACAGCCAATCAAACTGCTTTGCAAAACTTGTTTCAGAGTACGCCCGTTATTTTGCTTGTTGTGGGAGCTGTTTTTTCAGCGCCAATTTTGGAAGAGATTCTTTTCCGTGGTTTGATTCCCCAAAAGCTATTTCCCCAGCATGAGTTGATTGGTTTGGTGGTTGGTTCTATCCTTTTTGGTTTTTTCCACGGTCCGACCAATATCGGTAGTTTTGTCCTTTATGCCGGTATGGGGGGCGTTCTAGCTTTGGTGGTTCACCAGACTAAGCGTTTGGAAATGGGAATTTTAGCCCATATGTTACGGAATGCCATTGCTATTTTGGTGATGATTATTTCACAAAGTTAACGATATATCATTCATGGATGAAGAGGTCAGATTGACCTCTTTTTTGACATTTCAGGGATAAAAAATGACTTTTGAGGACATGGGGCTAGCAAAGCGAATCTTTTGTTCTATAATGAGAATTGTATCTTAGCTTTAAGGAGTAAAAAATGAGGCTCACATTTCAAAAATCTATCCAAATCTTATTAGTAGCTATGCTAATGCAATCGGTCTTGCTGCTTTTGGTTCATCCGATGACCAATCGTTTCGCTTTATCGAGGCCTAACTTGCTTTTTATCTCTCTGTTTTTGTTCATTCTTTTAGGGTATGCCTCTTATTTTTCTCGTGAGTGGCGGGATTTTAAGATAGAACTACGGGCTTCCAAGCGGTTTCCACACTTGCGCTACCTCTATTTTTTGATGATTGCAAGCAACGCAGCGAGTCTTGTTCTCCTTTGTGGGCAGTCGAGTTCTGAGCTAACGCCTTTGCAGCAGCTTATCTCAAACAGTTTTTCCGCTTCCTCCTTGCTATTGCTTGGCATGGATTTATTTGGTATGTCATCACAGGCTAAGCAAAACAGACAGATGAAATACAGAAAGAGTTGGTGTATTGCCTTGGGAATCACTCTCTTTGCTTTCCTGAGAAATCCCGGAGAATCATCTTGTTTTCTAATTTATCTAAGCTTAGGCATGGCTTTTGTCCGGCTCTTAAAAGCTTGGGTTGGATCTCTGGAATTGTCCTTACTGGCTCATCTTCTTCGGAATTTACTTCTGATTCTCCTTTTGCCTTTCTGTTTGTAAAAAGTGTTTTCTTAAATAGCGGAATTGTGGTAAAATGATAAATGAAACAAGAGTCTGAGAGGACTGCTTGTAGGATCAAGTGCAGTTTGTAAAACTGATGCTGCATCTGCTGTTGGCTTTGCGGTACACTAGATGGGTGTGCCTTTTTTGTTGAAAGGCAGTAGTAGCAAGGGGAAAGGAAATACGATGAATTTAAGACAACTTGCTCCAGAGGGCAAGACAGCTCTTTGTGGGATCCTTAATGTTACCCCAGATTCCTTTTCGGATGGGGGCAAATATAATACGGTGGAAAAGGCTCTGGAGCAGGCACGCAAGATGATAGCTCAGGGAGCTCATCTGCTGGATATCGGTGGTGAGTCGACTCGTCCGGGCAGCCATTTTGTGGATATTGAAGCAGAGATAGGGCGTGTGGTGCCGGTGATTGAGGCTCTTCGTCGGGAGACTGATATTCTCATTTCTGTGGATACTTGGAAAGCACCAGTTGCAGAAGCAGCTTTGGCCGCTGGAGCTAATATCATCAATGACATCACAGGACTCTTGGGTGATGAGAGAATGGCAGCTGTGGCTGCTCAGAATGGAGCGCCAGTTATTGCCATGTTCAATCCAGTCATGGCTCGCCCCCAACATGCCAGTTCGAAAATCTTTCCGACTTTCGGCTTTGAGCCAGCTTTTACCGAGTCAGAATTATCGGATTTTGAACAGCTAGATATTGAGGCGCTCATGTGGGCATTTTTTGAAAAGACACTGGAAAGAGCTGAGAAAGCTGGGCTAGAGAAGGAGCAGATCATGCTAGATCCAGGGATTGGCTTTGGTCTGACTAAGCGGGAGAATCTCCTACTCTTACAAGAGCTGGGTGGTATTCATCAGGCTGGCTTTCCTATTTTTTTAGGTGTCTCTCGCAAACGCTTTTTGGTCAATATCTTGGAGGAAAATGGTTTTGAGACCGACCCAGAGACGGCCGCTGGTTTTCAAAACAGAGACCTGGCCTCAGCTCATTTGACCAGCATTGCAGCTAGTCAAGGTGTTGAAGCTGTCCGAGTGCATGATGTGGGAGTCCACCGGATGGCAGCCGAGATTGGCGATGCCATTCGACTGGCTCAGAAAATGGAAGATCTAAATTTACGGCAGTATAAGTGACTATGATAAAAGAAGAATTGCCAGATTTAAGCTGGCTGGAAGCCTATCGGACGGATAGTCCTAATTTTGGCTTGGAGCGGATGGAGCGGATGCTGGCGCTGCGGGGAAATCCTCATTTGCAGTTGTCAGTGATTCATATAGGGGGGACCAACGGGAAGGGCTCGACCATTTCCCACCTGCGTCAACTCTTGGAAATGCAAGGCCTGCGTGTAGGAACCTTTACCTCCCCTTATCTGATCAGTTACAATGAACAAATCGCCATCAATGGTCGGTCTATTTCTAATCAGGATTTGGGGCGCCTGCTAGAGACTTATCGAGCTCTCTTTGAAGAGCAAGCGAATGATGAGGTTTTGCAGGGGGTGACTGAGTTTGAAATCATGACGGCTTTGGCCTATGATTATTTGGCTCAGGAGCGGGTCGATGTGGCCATTATGGAGGTCGGCATGGGCGGCCTCTTGGACAGTACCAATGTCTGCCGCCCTGATTTGACAGCCATTACGACCATTGGCTTAGATCATGTGGCTTTGCTGGGGCATTCTCTGGCAGCGATTGCCGAGCAGAAGGCTGGGATTGTCAAGCCAAATGTGCCCTTGGTGACTGGGCGGATTGAGCCAGAAGCTTTGGCGGTCATCGAGGAAAGGGCTCATCAAAAGCAAGCTCTCCACTATGTTTATGGGCAGTCTTATCAAGTTCAGAGCTTGGGGGGGACTGACTCAGGAGAACAATTTAATTTCTCTAACGCGCATCGGGAGGCGGAGCCTTACCTGACGCCTCTGCTGGGGCAGCATCAGGTAGACAACGCTGGTTTAGCGATTGAGCTCTGTGACCTCTATTGTCAGAGCAAACAGCTACCGCTGCTAACAAAAGAACAAGTTAGCGCGGCTTTAGTGGCGACAAACTGGCCGGGGCGGATGGAGCAGATTTCGCATCAGCCTCGTATTTTGCTTGATGGCGCCCACAATCCACATGCCATGGAGAGGTTGACGAGGACCTTGAGCCAGCATTATCCAGACTTGGATAAGAAAACCCTTTTCAGCTGTATCCAGACCAAGTCTCTGGAGGAAATGGTGGGTCAGCTCAAGCAGGTGCCTAAGAGTCAGCTAATTTTGACCAATTTTGCAGATCCACGGAGCTTTTCCAAAGAAAAAATGGAGGAGCTGGCTTGCGAGCAGGGATTGAACTATGCTGATTGGCAGGGATTTTTAGAGGCTTATTTGAAAGCTGAGCATGGGACCGATGAGCTCTTGCTGATTACGGGCTCCCTTTATTTCCTGGCTCAGGTCAGGGCCTATATCATTGACAAAGAAAAAGAATCTAGGAGGGAATATGGACACGAAGAAAATTGAAGCAGCTGTTGCCCAGATTATTGAGGCGGTTGGAGAAGACGGAAGCCGCGAAGGTTTGCAGGAGACACCACAGCGCATTGCTAAAATGTACCAGGAAATCTTTGCTGGGCTGGGGGAGACTGCTGAGGAGCATCTGGCCAAGTCTTTTGAAATCATTGACAATAATATGGTAGTGGAGAAGGATATTTTCTTTCATTCTATGTGTGAGCACCACTTCCTGCCATTTTACGGCAAGGTTCACATCGCCTATGTGCCTAATGGGCGGGTAGCAGGCCTGTCCAAGCTGGCTCGAACGGTAGAAGTCTATGCTAAGAAACCGCAGATTCAAGAGCGATTGACCGTGGAGATTGCCGAGGCCTTGATGGACTATCTGGGTGCTCAAGGGGCCCTGGTCTGGGTGGAAGCTGAGCATATGTGTATGAATATGCGAGGAGTCAGAAAGCCTGGCACTGCAACGGTTACTACAGCGGCGCGTGGCGTTTTAGCGACGGATAAGGACCTAAAAAATGAAGCTTACAAGCTGATGGGACATTGATCTTATCAGTGGTGGAGCATGTCGGGAAAGGCTAGATTGTTTTATCAAGGATAAAATGCAGAAACTTGAATCAGAAAGGATAAAAGAATGGATCAGCTGCGCATTAAGGATTTGGAAGTGTATGCTTATCACGGTCTGTTTGGAGCGGAGAAGGAGTTAGGCCAGCGTTTTGTGCTGGATCTGATTTTGGACTATGATATGACTCGGGCTGCTAAAACAGGCGACCTGACAGCTTCTATCCACTATGGAGAATTGGCTCAGGATCTGACCCGCTGGTGTCAGGAAAGCAAGGAAGACTTGATTGAGACTCTGGCTTATAAGCTGATTGATCGGATTTTTCTGACTCATCCTTTGGTGCAAAAGGTCAGCTTGGAGGTCAAAAAACCTTGGGCACCGGTGCCGCTGCCTTTAGAGACTTGCTCAGTCAAGCTAGTTCGTCAAAAGCGGAAAGCCTTTATCGCTCTGGGGAGCAATCAAGGCAACCCAACTGCCAATCTGGATGCGGCTTTGGAAAAAATGGCAGAGCAAAATATAAGAATTTTGCAGGCATCAAGTCGTATCGAGACGGAGCCTTGGGGTGGCGTTGAGCAGGATCCGTTTCTCAATCAAGTTGTTGAAGTTGAGACTTGGCTCAATCCTGAGGAGCTGATGCAGACGCTCTTGGGCATAGAAGCGGAACTAGGACGCGTGCGGGAGATCAAATGGGGACCTCGTGTGATTGATCTGGATATTCTTTACATAGGGCAAGAAGAGTTATACAGTCCAAACTTGATTGTTCCTCATCCTTATGTGGCTGAGCGAGCTTTTGTCTTGCAATCTCTGGTGGAAATCGCTCCACACTTTGTCGATCCCGTGCAGAAAAAAAGCATCCGCCAGCTCTGGGATGCAGTTGAAAAATGAGAAAAGAAACTTGTCGCGAGGCAAGTTTTTTTATTGTCTGAACTTTCTCTGAACTTGCTCCTGTATACTAAAGAAAAAACAAAAGGAGTTCAGTATGGAACATATGGTGAAAATAGAAGGAGTCTGCAAAAAACATGGCAGTAAGCAGATTTTAAAAGATATTTCTTTTACAGCTAGAAGTGGGCGGATTACAGCTTTTTTGGGTCCAAATGGTGCAGGGAAAAGTTCGACCTTGAGGATTCTCTTGGGGTTAGATCGGGCGACGTCTGGGACTGCGACTTTTGATGGGCAAACTTATCAGTCAATGATCTATCCGCTCAGAACGGTAGGTGCAGCCTTTGACGGTATTGGCGGTCTGCCAAATCGAAAGGTCTATGACCACCTGAGGATTATTGCGGCGAGTAATGCTATTCCCAAGTCTCGGATCGATGAGGTTTTAGAGATGACTGGAATCGTTCATAAGAGGAAGGACCTCTTATCAAGCCTGTCTCTGGGGGAAGGTCAGCGGCTGGGTCTGGCAGCAGCTTTGCTGGGTGATCCTCAGTTTCTTATATTAGATGAGCCGACCAATGGACTGGATCCAAGTGGGATCAAGTGGTTTAGAAAGTTCATCCGTCAGCAGGCTGATTTAGGAAAAACGGTACTTCTATCTTCCCATATCCTGTCAGAGGTGCAAATGGTGACAGATGATGTAGTCTTGATTCATCATGGACAAATTATTGAGCAGGGACGATTGGAAGAGGTGCTGCAAGATTCAGACAGTCTAGAAGATCTCTTCTTTGATTTGACAGAGGAGGTTTAAGATGAAAGAAACGATGTCCTTATTGCATTCAGAATGGTTGAAAATCCGCTCAACCAAGGTTTTCAGAGTGAGTATGGCCTTCATGCTGCTATTGGTGCCTGCCGTATCCTGGCTGGAGGGCCGACAGTATTTATCTATTGGCTTGGATGCCACCCCTGAGACGGTTCCCGGTCTGGCAGAAGCCATTGATCCGCTGGAATATCTGGGTCTCAACGGGGCTTCTATGGCGGGCATGGTTTTGGTCATCTTAGCTGGAATTTTGGGAGCTATGGAATTTCAGTCTCATAGCTTGAGAACCAGTCTCTTGACCTGTAATAACCGCCTGAAGTTGCTTGTGGGGAAACTCATGACCTTTGCTTGCTTTTCTCTTGCCAGTAGCTTTTTATCAATCTACTTTAGTTATATGGTCATGCACCTGGCTTTAGGAAAGGAAGGGCTTGATCCGATTCTGCTCAATCAGGCAGCTTGGAGTCTGCTTTTGTGGAAAACCTTATCTCTAACCTTATTAGGAATCCTTTCATTTTTGTTAGGTTTATTGGCTCGGACCATGCTGGTTCCTCTGCTTTTTCTCGTACCGCAGATCTATAATTTAGGAAACTACCTGGCAGCTCACACGAGTTGGGGAGCTTATCTACCACAGCCAGCAGGAGAGTTGTTTGCTGCAACGCCAACTTCCCAATATGCCAACAATCCCTTGCAAGGACTATTGATACTAGGCGTATGGTTACTAGTCATCGGCGGTATGACCTCTCTGCGCTTTTTGAAGACGGATTTAGGAGGGCGATACTGATGATAAAAGCTCTACTTAGAAGCGAATGGATTAAGTTCAGTTCTTACTATCTCGCTCTTGGTGCAGCCTTGGTGGCTCTGGGAGTCGTTCCATTTTTTCTGATGAATCTTGACTATAGTCAGACAGCAGTTGGCCAGACGAAGGCTCTGAGCGAGGTTTTGCATGCCCTCTATCTGGCGCAGCCTGTCATCGTCATCTTTACTTCTCTCTATTTTGCCCAGGAGTTTGTCAAGTCTGGGATGCGAACGAATTTTCTAACCGTATCAAATAGAAGGGCATGGTTGGCTGGGAAATTCCTTTTTCTGGCCGTGCTGCTCTTGATCCTCTACAGTATCATGATAGGCAGCTGTTTCTTTGTTATGCTGGCTCGTTTTGACCTAGACTTTAGCTGGTCCTTACTGGGGAAATTCCTCTATTACAGCTCTTTTGGTCTTCTCAGCAATCTTTTTCTGGCTTTTTTAACTGCCGGCCTAGCTCTGCTATTTCAATCTTGGGTTGTGCCGGTGTCGGTTCTCTTTCCTCTTTTGATTGGTCTCAGTCGTTTGTTGGCAACTTTCATCAAGGAAGCAAAATACCTGCCCGATTTGGCTACCCTAAATCTTTTTGAGTATGAAGGACTTCAGCATTCAATAGATCTATCAGGGTTGGGAATACAGCTGTTATGGTTAGCTTTGGTTTGGAGCTCTGCTATATTCTTAAGCTTGAAACGAGATGTTCGCTAGAGGTATGCTATAATGGAAATCATGAGACAGTATCGTATTTTGGTGGTTGATGACGACCAGAGCATTTTGAAGCTGGTGAAAAACGTCCTAGAGCTTGATGCTTATGATGTGACGACGCTTGATCAGATAGAAGAGCTAGAGCTGACGCATTTTGTCGGATATGACTTGATTCTACTGGATGTGATGATGGAGCCTGTTAATGGTTTTGAGCTGTGTTCTTACATTCGTCCTCATCTTTCGTGCCCAATCATCTTTCTGACGGCTAAGGAATTGGAGGCGGACAAGGTGGAAGGGCTCTTTCGCGGAGCAGATGACTATATTGTCAAACCTTTTGGGACCAAAGAATTGCTGGCGCGTGTCAGAGCTCATCTTCGGCGGGAGGAAAGATGTGAGGAGCGCTATTCTGAAATTGCTTCTTGTCAATTTTATCCAGAGCGCTATGAAGTTGCCTGTTTTGGTAAAGTCTTGAAATTTTCAGAGCGAGAGTTTAAGTTACTGCATTTACTAGCTAGCAATCCCAAGCAGACCTTTTCAGTTGAACGCCTGCATACCTTGCTTTACCCAGAAAGCTCAGAAACACAGCTTCGCTCCATCTCAGAATACGTGTATCAGATTCGTCAAAAATGCAAACAAGAAGGGCTGCAAGCAATCGCAACAGTGAGAGGAGTAGGCTATAGATGGCAATTAGAACCCGAAATTTCAAAAGCCTAGTTTGGACAACCAGTTTAAAAATCGTCTTTTTCCATGTTTTGATTTTTGTGCTTATAGGCTATGAATTTACGCAAGGAAGTGATTACGTCCTTTTCACCTTGTTCTTTTGGGCAGGGAGCTTGCTGCTGATTACTTTTTATCATATTTTTAAATTGCTCCGAAAAATCGACAGGGAAATAAAAATGCTAAAGAGTGAGAAGCTTTTAGAAGAAAATCAAAGCCAGCTTTTTCGGATTGAGGAAATGCTAGAAGTCTATAGCGATTTACGGAGCAGCCACCAAGAAAATGCTCGTCTTCTAGAAAAAGAGCAGCAGCATAATCAGGAGTTGATTTTACAGCTATCAGCGACATCGCACGATTTGAAGACGCCCCTAACTGTGATTAAAGGGAATGCTGAGCTCTTGGAGTTGGCGCAGTTGGGCCATCCACAGGCAGACTATGCTGCTGAGATTTTGCAGGCTAGTCACAAGATGGAAGAGTATTGTGGTTCTTTGATTGATTACGCTAAGACTTTTCAGATTGATGCTAATCAGTTCAGTCAGCTTTCCTTAGGGGACTTTTTGGCTGATCTACAGGACGATTGGGCACTGTTCAGCAAACAGGAAAGCTATTGTTTCTACCTCCAAGAAGATTGTGATCTTAGTCTGATTTTGTCGATTCATTTGGACTATCTCA
>CAJPQE010000026.1:0-18025 GCA_905372795.1 Streptococcus cristatus
GCTTGATGCTTACTGTGGGAGTTCTTATCTATGTAAGTAAATCAGATAGTTTTTCTTTTATTTTAGGAACTAAGGAAAAAACACATCTTCGAATTGGAATTGTCAATCAAGATGAGGGTGAACAATTAAATAGTGTCCAATATAATTTTGGAGATGATTTTACAAAATTATTAGCGAAGGATGAGAAAAAAGAGGCGAGTTGGAAAGTCCTATCTAGGAATCAAGCAGAAAGCCAGTACAAGGATGATTCACTTGAAGCTATCATTTACATACCTAAAGATTTCTCGCACAATATATTGCAATTGTCAAGTTTTAATCCTGAAAAAGCCAAAATAACGTATAAGGTAAAAGATTCTGTAAAAAAAGAGCAGTCTCTTGAAATGGCTCAACAAGTCGGGGATTATGTTAATAGCTTGAATCAGAAAACCATTCGTCTATATTTTACAAGTGTCATTAATAATCTTGATGATGCCAAGCTTCGGATGAAAACAATTGTTGATGATGAATCAGATGTGTATAGTTCCTTATCTACTTCAATCTTTCAACCTGCTGATAGGAGTATTAAATCAATAGATTCCATTCCTTCGATCGCACAGAGTGTTCAGTCTTCTAATAGAGCATTTGAACAATCAACGTCAAGTTTCAAAACCTCAACCTCTGATTTGTTGAAAAAAAATTCGGAGTCCTTACTCGGTCAAGCAGATCCAATTTTAAAGTACAAACAAGTTCAATCACAGGTTGCTAATCACAATGCTCGAGTCGCAGGAAATTCTATTAAGAATCAATATGATAAAGATAATGAATTGTATCTAACCCTTTATAGAAATTCAATGAATTATTTGCATCTTTTCAAAAATACAGACTCCTCTACTGATCCAGATAATTCAGAACCTTATTTTAAACGTTTAGCTCAGCGTATAAATAGTTATAATGAGAAGATGAAGCAATATCAAGCGCAGATAGAGCAGTCTCGAAAAGAACTAGGCTCCATTCGGAGCTCTCTTGAGGAGTCTCGTAGACAAATATCTCAGAACTATTTTGACGGTAAAGAAATTGATACATCGACCTTAGGAAGTGATGAGGCAGCGATTTTAAAAGCAGTCAGTGATGAAGCAGATCAAAATAGTGTAAGACAAGCTTTAGCTAAGCAGGTTGTTAATACTTTATCAGATTCAGATGAATTGCCCATAGATTATACTAATCAAGTAGATAGCACGATTGCTTCTATTAGTGTTAATCCTAGTGATTATGGAATCTTATTTAATAAACTAAAAGAGTTTGGAGCTTTAACAGATGGACAAATCAATTCATATTACGCAAAATTAAGCCTATTGTCGAAATATGCGAGCATTAAAGGTAGGACTACTGGTTCGATGCCAGGCTATACGTTTATAACAGTAGCTAATGATGTGTTGCCACCTACAGAGACTCAAACGGTTACAATGACTCATGTTTATCCTGAGCTCTCTTCTGCAGGAACTGGAGCTAAGAAATATATTGAAACTCCTATTCGTGTGACAAATGTACGTGTTAAGGGTGCCAAGGGAGCCACAGTAGTCCCAAGCGTTGATAAGATTTCAGCACCGACTACCCTCCAACTTCAAATTCAACTTTCTCCTAATTATGGACTGAATACTATTATGTTTGAACTTGAAATTGGTAGTGAAAGAATTCCTTTGGAGTATAGTTTCTTTTATGATGATAATAAAGGAAATGTTGCGTTAGTAAAGAAAGATTTATCCCATATTTTTGACCAACTATCTCGAATTGATATAGCGTCGACTATGGTTAAGAATTTATATGGTAGCCCAACATCATCGTATAACAATGTTGACATAGCTAATCCATCGAGTGACTCAGTTGCGAAGATGTATGGGAACATTTCACCATCATCTGTAGCGGATAAGTTGCAACAGAAAGATGTGGATCAATATAGACAGTCAGGAATTGACCTATATGTTAAATTAAGTGTAGAGATAAATAGACTTCAGGCAAATATAGCCTCTCTTCCTCAACTGGCAAAAGAAGAATTACCTAGCGATTATTTTGAAACAATTGTTAAAGACTTAGACGATTGGCACCAAGAGGCATCTAATAAGTTGAATGAGGAGTATGAGAAGTGGAAAAAAAATGGCCCAGAGCTTTTAGAGATTTCTCCAACAAGTTCAGGTGACGGTTTGTCAAATAGTAGACTTTATACAACAGATGATAGTAGTAATAGTCTATTGGATATTGTTACAAAACTTGCCTCTAATACTCGAAGCACTTCTGATACAATCATCTCTAATGGGAACACAATTGGATCTATGGATACACAATTTAATACTTTAGCAGAGCAAGCTAAAAGAGTTCAAGGAGAAGTGAAGGAAGTTCATCAGCAAACGGAATCACTTATTAAGAATCAGGCTAAGAATGTTGAAGATAGTACTGAATTTAATAAGAACTTCCAAGGAGTACTATCAAATGCTCGTTCGAACGGAACGGATAACCAAGCTGTTTTAAACTTCTTATCCAACCCAGTTGTAACTGAAAAAGCCAATCAATCTGGTGTTTTATCAAATACACCGATCTGGGTTTATCTACTTGTAATCTTACTTTTAACCAATATTGCGACTGGGCTAACAATTAGAGAGTATGCTCATAGAAAGAAAGAGAAAATAGTTGAAAAGGAAGAAGAGCACTTCGAATAGATAAGAATTATTTTCTCATCAAGTCTTACAAAATTATCAGGAAAAAGTGCTTTTATAAAGGAATTTTTATTGTTTTCCTATCTTAAATTTGGTATAATAAAGGTGAATCCAGAGGCAGGCTAGAAAGGAAAAAATCGGAAACGAAACAGCCGCTGATGGTCGCTTTGCACATTGTAGTTTGAAATAAGGAGAGGAGGTTTATCATGTCTTTGTCTACCTTATTTGAAGTATCAATAGCTATTTTGGGTGTGGCCTCTGCTGCTTACCTCATCTATGCCTATTATGAGTTTCTAAAAGATGTAGCTCATATGGAGAAAGTACATCATTTTCATCACGGAGGTTGAGACAAAAGTGTCTCGGCCTCGCTTTTTATTAGAAAGAGATCCTTGAGGTTGCAGCTGCCTGCCCAATAGCCATGGATTGTCGAGCAACCTCGTGGGGCTGGGACTGTTTATAGCTCTAGGAAAATTTTTTAAGTCTTGCCTCAGAAACAAGGGAGGCAAGCTAAATCTTTGAAAACGTAGTTCTATTCTGCCACCGTACTTTTATTCTAGTCCTCTTGGTTTTCATATTGATTTAAAAATGTTAAAATAGTAGGCAAGAAAGCGGAGAGAATGCATGCCAAAAGAAGAAAATTTAACGGGGAATCAGGTTGTAGCCCTAACAAAAAAATATTTAGCTGCAGAGGATGTGGCTTTTGTTCAAAAAGCGTTGATTTATGCGATGGAATGTCATAGCGGGCAAACTCGTCAGTCGGGAGAGCCCTATATCGTCCATCCGATTCAGGTGGCGGGAATTTTAGCCAAGCTCAAGTTGGATGCTGTTTCAGTAGCCTGTGGTTTTTTGCATGATGTCGTAGAGGATACGGCGGCGACCTTGGACGATCTGGAGCGGGAATTCGGCCATGATGTGCGCGTGATTGTGGATGGTGTAACCAAGCTTGGGAAAGTCAAATACAAGTCTCACGAAGAACAGTTGGCGGAAAATCATCGCAAGATGCTCATGGCCATGTCTGAAGACCTTCGAGTGATCTTGGTCAAGCTGGCTGACCGCCTGCATAATATGCGTACTCTGAATCATTTACGGCCAGACAAACAAGAGCGGATCTCACAGGAAACGATGGAAATCTATGCTCCTCTGGCCCATCGTTTGGGGATTTCCAGTGTCAAGTGGGAATTGGAAGACTTATCTTTCCGTTATCTCAATCCAACGGAATTTTATAAAATCTCCCATATGATGAAGGAGAAGCGTCGAGAGCGGGAAGCTCTGGTAGAGGAGGTTGTCCACAAGATTGAAACCTACGCGGGTGAACGCAATCTGCATGGGAAGATTTATGGCCGTCCTAAGCATATTTACTCCATCTACCGCAAAATGCAGGACAAGAAGAAGCGGTTTGATGAGATCTATGATCTGATTGCCATTCGTTGCATTTTGAGTACTCACAGTGATGTCTATGCTATGCTGGGCTACATCCATGAGCTTTGGAAACCCATGCCGGGGCGCTTCAAGGATTATATTGCCAACCGTAAGGCCAACGGCTACCAGTCTATCCATACGACCGTTTATGGTCCTAAAGGTCCGATTGAGTTCCAGATTCGAACCAAGGAAATGCACGAAGTCGCAGAATACGGGGTCGCTGCTCACTGGGCCTATAAAAAAGGAATTAAGGGTCAGGTTGACGGCAAGGAATCTGCCATCGGGATGAATTGGATCAAGGAATTGATGGAATTGCAGAATCAGTCTGGTGATGCTAAGGAATTTGTTGATTCGGTTAAGGAAAGCTACCTGGCTGAGGAAATCTACGTCTTCACACCGGATGGAGCAGTTCGTTCTCTGCCTAAGGACTCAGGACCCATTGATTTTGCCTATGAGATCCATACTAAGGTTGGGGAGAAGGCGACAGGAGCCAAGGTTAATGGCCGCATGGTGCCGCTCAATACTAAGCTGAAGACTGGGGATCAGGTGGAAATCATCACCAATGCCAATTCCTTTGGACCTAGTCGTGACTGGCTCAATCTTGTCAAGACTAGCAAGGCTAGAAATAAAATCCGTCAGTTCTTTAAAAATCAAGACAAGGAGCTGTCTATTTCTAAAGGGCGGGAGCTCTTGCAGGCTCAATTTCAGGAGAATGGTTATGTAGCCAATAAGTACATGGACAAGAAGCACATGGAAGATGTGCTGCAGAAGACCAGTTATAAGACTGAAGAGGCGCTTTTTGCAGCGATTGGCTTCGGTGAGATCGGTGCCATTAGTATTTTCAATCGTTTGACAGAAAAAGAGCGCCGTGAGGAAGAGCGGGCCAAAGCTAAAGCAGAGGCAGAGGAATTGGTCAAGGGTGGTGAAGTTAAGGTCGAAAATAAAAAAGACACCCTTAAGGTCAAGCACGAAGGCGGTGTGGTCATTCAGGGGGCGTCTGGTCTCCTCATTCGGATTGCCAAGTGCTGTAATCCTGTACCGGGTGACGACATTGTTGGTTACATTACCAAAGGACGCGGCGTAGCTATTCACCGGCAAGACTGTAAGAATCTTAAGGCCCAGGAGAATTACGAACAGCGCTTGCTTGATGTGGAATGGGAAGAAAATAATTCGACCAAAGAGTACACGGCCCACATTGATATTTATGGTCTCAATCGGTCTGGCCTCCTTAACGATGTGCTGCAGGTTCTGTCTAATACCACCAAAAACATCTCAACGGTTAATGCCCAGCCAACTAAGGATATGAAATTTGCTAATATCCATGTTTCTTTTGGCATTGCCAATCTGTCCATGCTGACGACGGTGGTGGACAAGATCAAGAGTGTGCCAGAGGTGTATTCGGTCAAACGAACCAATGGCTAAGTGCGATCCTGTCAGAGTAGATAGTAGTCAGAAATAAAGGAAAAGATATGAAAATTGTCATTCAGCGCGTCAAACGTGCTCAGGTCAGTATTGACCAGCAGCTGCACAACAGCATTGGACAAGGTCTCCTGCTCTTGGTAGGTGTCGGGCCTGATGATAGTCAGGAAGATATGGACTATGCGGTCAGGAAGATTGTCAATATGCGGATTTTTTCCGATGCTGAGGATAAGATGAATCTTTCTGTTCAGGATATCGGAGGGGAGATTCTTTCCATTTCCCAATTTACCCTCCATGCAGATACCAAAAAGGGTAATCGGCCAGCCTTCACAGGTGCAGCCAAGCCGGATATGGCTAGTCCCTTTTATGACAAATTTAACCAGCTGTTAGCTGAGCAAGTGCCAGTCAAGACGGGCGTGTTCGGAGCAGATATGCAGGTGGAATTGGTAAATGATGGCCCAGTGACCATTCTGCTAGACACTAAAAATCGGTGAAAGAATTGTACGCCTTTTGAAGGTTAGTGGTTTAAGACCAAGCAAAAATAGTTTGTTTCTTTTCTAGAGAAAACTGATATTTATAGGCTTCATAAGTAACTTTTAATAGACCAGATGCTGGTTTCCTTAAAAGTTCTTATGAGGCTTTTTGTGTGGTTTAAAGGCGATATTATTCTAGCAGGCAGCTTTGGAGTTGATAGGGCGGAAGGGAAGACATGGGTTGCTCCTTGTCAGATGCGACAGATGTGTAGGGCTTATTGGAAAGAGGCTTTACGACTTATGGTATAATGATATATAAAAGATTGAGGAATCTCTTGATTTTTCAGACTGATCTTCATAAAAAGAATAGGAAATAATATGCGCTCGATTCTTGCTTTATATATCACCCTGATGCCGGTCATTCTGGCTGGAGTACTGAATATGATCTTTTGCAAGTCTTCATTGCTAGAGGCGACTTATCGACCAATGGATGCTGGGCTGATGTTAAAGGATGGGAAGAGGCTGTTTGGGGCTAACAAGACCTGGAAAGGTTTCTTGGGTATGATTGTATGGGGAGCATTGGCTCAGATTCTTTGGGGATTGCTTTTAAAGAGTATTCCTAGCCTAGAGAAGCTGCACTTGGTCTATGCCCTCTACGAAAATACCGTGCTGTTTAATCTGGTGCTTGGCGCTCTTTTGGGGCTGGCTTATGTTTTGTTTGAGCTGCCCAATAGCTTTATCAAGCGCCGTTTGGAGATCAGAGAGGGCAAGACGGCGGAGAATGGCTGGAAATGGACTTTTATCTGGATCGACCAGATAGATTCCTTGATAGGCTGTATTATTATCTTGCTTTTCTATATTCCTCTGTCTTGGCAGCAGATGCTGGGCATTCTAATCCTAGGGGCGGGCACGCATCTAGGAGTCAATCGTCTGCTCTACTGGGCTAAGCTTAGAAAAAATCGTATGTGAGATGGGAGCTTTTGATGAAAGAACTATGGCTGGAAAAAGAGTCTTCGGCCGTCTATGGCGGTAAAATCAATCAGTTAATCAGTCTCTGTCAGCTGGGGCTTTCAGTTCCTAAGGGTTTGATTTTGCCTGCGGACCAAGTAATGGCTTGGCTAAGAGCGGCTCTACCAGAATACTCAAAACAGGGACTTAAAGAATTAATCGAACTGGGCAAGGAGGAGATAGCAGAGCGTTTGCAGCAGTATCCCTTGGAGCCAGCTTGGCAGCGCGAGTTAGCAGCTTTTTGTCAGGAAAATCAAGCTTATATCGTTCGTAGCAGTGCCCTTTTAGAAGACGGACAGACCATGTCATTTGCCGGCCAATATGACTCGATTGGCGACTGCCGGACACTGTCAAAAATTGAGCAGGGGATTCGTTCTTGTCTGCTTTCCCTCTTTAATCCAGAAGCCTTGGCCTACTGGCAGCGTCAGGGGTTGCCTGAGCAGGATTTTGCCATGGCAGTGCTGATCCAGGAGCAGATAGAGCCTGACTTCAGTGGCGTCTGCTTTTCTCTAGACGTAGCGACTAATCAGGACCAGACCATACTATTAGAGTATGTAAAAGGCTCGGCTGAGAGCTTGGTTAGTGGCCAAGTTAATCCTGAGCAGCTGACTCTTTCTTGGTACAAGCCGGACTGGAGCCAGTTTGAAAAGGCTGAAATCTCTCTTACAGTCTTGCAGAAGCTACACGAGCAAGTTTTGCAGATTGTGGCGTATTTTGGTCGGCCCATGGATATCGAGTGGTGTGCTGTCCACGAGCAAGTCTATTTGCTGCAGGCTCGGCCCATCACGACAGTACCAACTAAAATTGACAGTGGCCGCTGGACGACGGCGAATTTTCGGGATGGTGGCGTGGCGGCCCAGCCCTGTCCAAATCTGATGTGGAGCCTTTACCGCCATTCTTGGCAAGAGGCACTCTCCAGTTTTTTGCTGGCTATTGGCTTAGAGCCTGAAGGAGTGATGCCGCCGCTGATGCGCCTGCATTATGCCCGACCTTTCTGGAACTTAGGCGTGGTCAAGCAAGGTATGGAGCAGATTCCGGGTTATATTGAGCGAGACTTTGATGATGAGCTGGGAGTTAATAAAGACTACCGAGGTCAAGGTTTTACCAACAAATTAAGTCCAGCCTTGCTCTTGAATTTCCTGCGGGTAGCCTTGAAAACGCAAAAGGTAACTAAAACCTTTCTACATCAGGCGCTAGACAAGCTGCAAGAGCTGCGCCAGCAATTTAACTGCCTGAATCAAGAAATACGAGAACTGAACGACCAAAGCCCACTGCATCAGGTCGAGAGTCTTTGGCGGTTAGTGTTAAATCAGGCTTATTTAGATAGTGAGGGAACTTATTTTTGGCAGGTCTACATCAATACGGTCCAGCTGTCTATGAAAAAGACTAGTCTGCTCAAATGGCTGACGGTTGATGAATTTTTCCAACTAATAGCTAAGCTAGGAAATGTTTCGCATACCAAGCCTTTAGCTCGAATGCTGGAAGCTGCGGATCTTATTTTGGCAGACGAGAAGCTGATAGACGACTGGCTGAAGCTATCGGTGGAAGAGTTGCAGCAACTGGCTGCACAATATCCTGAGCGAGCTGATTTTATCAAGATTCAGGATTTCCAAAAGGACTTTGGCTATCACTCGGCTCGGGAACTGGACTTGCGAGTAGCAAGTTACGAAGAAGATGCTCATCAGGTCCTGACAGCGGTCCAACAGTTGGTTGCTGATTCAGCGTATTACCAAGCGGCTAGAGCTTCGCTCAGTCCTGGCTCGGAGTCTGAGCTGGATTTGGCTCATCTATCTCGAGCCAAGCAGAAAAAGATAGAAAAAATCAGTCAAGACTTGCGGAACTTGCTCTGGTGGCGGGAGGAGTTCAAGGATATTTCCACGCGCTATTACCACCTCATTCGTCAGATTAGCCTCAAACTTGGCCGAGCCTATGAAAAGCGAGGCTTTCTGAAAGATTCTCAAGATGTTTTTTACATTAAGAAAGAAAGTCTGATTTCCTTTATGGAAGGGCAAAAGACTGCTGACCAGCTTCAAGAAGCAGCAGCAGATAATCGGCATTATTGCCAGGCCTATCGGAATTTTGAGCCAGTGGGGGATTTGACCGACAAAGAGATGAGCTTGGAAGAAGTAGCCCATGATAGTCAAGCGCTTCTTACGGGAATGCCAGCCAGCAGTGGTCAGGTGACAGGTAGGGTTCGAGTCCTCTTGGATTTGGCTGATATTGAGACGATTGAGCCGGGAGAAATTCTTGTCACTCGCTATACAGATACGGGTTGGAGCTATGTTTTCGGTATTCTAGGCGGTCTAGTGACAGAGTACGGTGGAGTTCTCTGCCATGCCTCCATTGTCGCTCGGGAATGCGGGATTCCAGCTCTGGTCTGCGCCAAGAATGCAACTCAGCTGCTAGAAACTGGCATGCTTGTAACTTTAGATGGAAGAAGAGGAGAAATAAGAATTCATGAAGAAGAATGAACCTTTGTTTATCGGTGAATACGACAAATCTGTAATCCTAACCTATATGGGCGCTGCTTTTGCACTTTTGGCAGTCTATGCCATCATTCAGTCCCAGCTGCGGCTAGCCATGATGGCCTTTATCGTTAGCGGTATCTGTGACCTCTTTGACGGTGTGGTGGCTCGACGGATGAAGCGGACTGAAAGTCAGAAGCGCTTCGGCATTGAGATTGATTCGCTCTGCGACATGATTAGCTTTGCGGCTCTTCCGGCTGTGCTCCTCATGACCCAGCTACCCCTGGGAGCGGCCAATATCATCTTGGCTGTCCTCTATGTCTTGGCTGCGGTCACGCGCTTGGCGCATTTTAACCGCTTGGCCAAGCATGATGAAGGATCGGGCGCTTATTTTATCGGCTTGCCCGTGACTTACAGCGCCCTCTTTTTACCTCTGACCTATCTGGTATGTCAATGGCTGGCGCCTGGTTTCTTTGCTTGGGCGTGGCTGGGCTTGTCTCTTTTGCTGACCTTCCTATTTGTCTACAACTGCCGTATTCCAAAGCCAAATAAACTGGCTTATCTGGTCTTTGCGATTTTAGCTGTTGCGAGTCTGATTGGTCTGGGAGTTCTCCCGCATGGTTAAGGTCTATCAAAGAAAGACTGGCCAAGTAGTTGAACCGACAGAATACAAGGCGGGTCTGTTAGACAAGCTTTATGGTACTGCTTGGGGTCGCTTCTTATTGCCTATCTTGACCCGACCTAGCCTGTCTTATCTTCTGACTTTGAAAGACTACACTCCTTTTTCTCGCAAGAAAATAGCAGCTTTTGTGGAAAATTATCAGCTGAATCTGGCTGACTATGAAGATGGCCCCTATCCTCACTTTGCTGCTTTCTTCCAGCGGAGAATCAAGCCCGCTCTGCGTCCGGTCTGTCCTGACAGTCAAGTACTGGCAGTGGCAGATGCCAAGCTGGAGGCTTTTACCATCAGTCAGGACTTGCGGCTGACGATAAAGGGTCAGATTTATAGTCTAGCTGACTTACTGCTGGATGAAGAGTTGGCTCAGTTGTTCAGTGGCGGAACAGCGCTGGTTTATCGACTGGGAGTGGAAGACCTGCACCGCTATCTGGCTGCTGAATCCGGCAGAATTACCCGAAGACGAAAAATCAAGGGACGCCTGCATACGGTCAGACAGGTAGCCCAGAAGTGGCGCCTCATTTACAAAGAAAATAAAAGAGAATACTGTCTTTTAGATACCGACCTAGGTCCTGTCCTGCAGATGGAAGTAGGGGCTCTCTTGGTCGGAAGAATATACAATCACAGTCAGGACCATTTGGTCAGGGGACAGGAGAAGGGCTGCTTTGGTCTGGGTGGCTCAACCATTCTTGTCCTCTATCCAGCGGACACGATTCGCTTGGATCAGGATATCCTGACATACTCAGACCTCGGAATAGAAACCCAGATTCAAATTGGTGAAAAGATTGGAGAAAAGCTATGTTTAAACGATTAGCTGTTTATTATAAGGAAATGTTTCCTTTGCTGCCACGCTTTTTTGTGGCTGCCATCATGTTTTTTGAGATTTATTTTGTCCTCTTGCTCAATGACGGAGTGACCACCTTTCACTTTGACCATCAGGAGTTGATTGGGATTTTTACGATTTTTGTCTTTCTGATGATTCTGCGGATTGCAGATGATTTCAAGGACTACGAGACCGACCGACGCCTCTTTCCTCATCGGGCATTGCCATCTGGACGAGTGAAAAAGAAGGACTTGGCCGTTGCCCTCAGCTTTATCGTAGCGGTGTCTGTACTTCTCAATGTTCTCTTTATGAACAATATCGGCTGGTTCCTCTTTCTCTATATCTACGGAACTCTCATGTCCTTCTGGTTCTTCAAGCGTGACAAGATTCAAAATTCCCTGCCACTTGCTCTTGTGACCCATAATCCGGTCATGATGATTTTGAATCTCTATACCATTTCTTTTGTCTGCTACAAGTACAATCTGCCTCTCTTGTCCCTGCCGACCGTCTTGCTGGCCTTTACCATGTATTTCCCAAGTCTGATCTGGGAAGTCTGCCGCAAGATTCGGGCGCCAAAAGACGAGACCGAGTATGTGACCTATTCTATGCTTTTTGGCTACAAAAAAGCCACTCGCTTTATCGAGGTGGTGACTCTGCTGGATATCTTGACCAATTTCGCACTCCTTTGGAATATTTCCCATGTCGGAGTGGTGGTCTTAGTGCTGAATGTTATCTGGATGACTGTCCAGTTTGAGCAGTTTATCAAGGATCCAACTCGTTTTAATATCAGGGAGCGGGTGGAGCGCTATACCTATATCACGGAGACGACCATGGTTCTGTCCGTTGCTGTTTATCTCTTGATGGGGGTACTTTGATGAAAAGAATCAAGCAGACAGGGCTTGACCAGGTTGGAGGCAAGGCCTATCATTTGCTGAAAATGCAGGCTGTTGGTTTGCCAGTTCCTGACTTTGCAGTGTTTGCTTTTGACTTTTTTCAAAAATCTGCCAGATCTGCTGACTTGGAGAGGATGGAAGCTGCCTATCGGTCTGGAGAGTTGGACTTGTCCCAACTCAGTCAGCAATTGCAGGATTGGGCTAAAGAGCAGTTTGCGCAGGAAGATCTGACAGCAGCAGAAAACTGGATTCGGCAGGAGCTTTCTCAGAAAGACTGTCGCTTTGCAGTTCGCTCATCAGCAACCATTGAGGATGGGAAGGCTTCATCATTTGCCGGTCAGTTTGAGAGCCAGCTCAATGTGAAGCCAGAAGGACTTAAAGAAGCCATCCAAGCGACCTTGCTCTCTCTTTATCAGGAGTCAGCTCTTAGTTATCTATTTGAGCAAGGCCTATCCTTGAAGCAGGCACAGATGATTTGCATTGTTCAGGTTATGCAGGAGGGAGATTTGTCTGGGATTTACTTCACAGCTAATCCCAAGGGCATTCTGAATGAGCATATCATTGTCATCGGTCGAGGCTTGGGCAACAAGGTTGTCGAGGATAAGATTCCTACAACCATGGTGACCCTTCATCCCAAGGACCAGCTCTTTTATACAGAGCAGACGGAGGACTCACCAGACGTATCACAGGAACAACTCGAGGAGCTACAAGCTTTGGCTAGTCAGGTAAGTCAGCTTTTCGGATCTTATATGGATATGGAGTTTACCTTCGCAAATGGCCAGCTCTATCTCTTGCAGGCACGACCTATTACTACCTTGCCAGAGGGACAGCGGATTATTCTGGATAACAGCAACATTGTCGAGAGCTATCCGGGTGTTTCCAGTCCTCTGACTATTAGTTTTATCCAAGAGGCTTATGCCAGCATTTTCCGCAGTCTGGCCCAGCGCTTGGTTGGTAAGGATGCCCCTGAGTTGGCTGCCTATGAAGCCACCTTTCAAAATATGCTGCAGCCGGTCAATAGCCGAGTATATTACCAGATTCAAAGTTGGTATCAGCTCTTGCAGCTTCTGCCTTTTTCAAAGAAAATCATTCCTATCTGGCAGGATATGCTGGGAGTGAGAGAGACGGAGGTGCCTCAGATGCCGGTGCACCTGTCTTCTTTCAAACGCCTACAAATCATGCTCCGTATCATCCGAGAGTTTTGGACAGCACCCAAGCAAATGCGGCAATTGGAAGAGCAGTTTGCCCAGATTCAGCTAGAATACGAAGCGAGCTTTTCTCCCAACGCAGATGCAGAGACTTTGATTGGCTTGGTCAGCAAGCTGAAAGAGGATATTCTGGCTCACTGGGACATTACGCTGGTCAATGACCTCTATGCTTTTGTCTATACTGGTCTCTTGAAGAAGTCGCGTCGCGGCGGGGCTGTTCAGGCTGAGATTGCGGGAATCGAGCAAATTGAAAGTATGAGGCCAGCCTTGGCTCTGCAGACTTTAACAGCTCAGCTGAAAGCAGAAGAAAATGCAGAGATTAGACAGGCCATGGAAACTGAAAGTCCAGCAGTCTTTCTGACTCGCCAGCACCCTTTGGTCCAAGAAATAGTCCATTTTATCCATGAATTTGGTGATCGGGCTCCAGAAGAGTTGAAGTTAGAAACTCCAACTTTTCGAACGCACCCAGAGCGTCTGCTCAAGCTCCTGCCGCAAATGTGCCAGCAAGAGGAGAAGAAGCTGGCTCCTCGGAAATTTGAAGAAGCTGAGCAAAAATCAGATTGGTGGACGAATTTTCTTCGCAAGCGAGCCATGACGGGTGTTAAATATCGGGAAAGCTCCCGCTTAAACCGCACACGGATCTATGGCATGATGCGACAGATTTTCCGAACGCTTGGCCAGCAATTAGCCGAGCAAGGGCTGCTGGCTACTCCTGACGATGTTTTCTACTTGACCAAGGAAGAATTGTTTGAGCTGACCAGAAAGCCCAGAGATGTTAGTGGATTGATAGCCGAGCGTCGGGAGAAGTTGGAGGCTGACAAGGAGCTTCCAAGCTTTAGTCGCTATGTTTTTGCTGGACAGGTCTTTGAGAAATACCTGAAACCGCAAAACCGCACCAGCAGTCATAATACGGGTAATCAAGCCTTACAAGGAATTGGTTGCTCACCTGGCTGCGTTAAGGCTCAGGTTTTGGTCGTGGAAGATGTGCAGGAGATTGAGTCTGCTCAGGATCGGATTATCGTGACCAAGATGACCGATCCGGGCTGGGTCTATCTTCTGACCCAAGCCAAGGGTGTCATTGCTGAGCAGGGGTCTTTGCTCTCGCACACGGCTATTATTTCCCGCGAGTTGGGTATTCCCTCTATTGTCAATGTCAGAGGTGCCTGCAGCCAGCTGCAAAACGGTGATTGGATTGAGATGGATGGCCTTACTGGCAAGATTCGACTGATCAAGGAGGAAGACCATGCTGGAAATTAAACCAGTCAAAACCAATACGACAGAGCTGGATGATTTTCTAGCTCTGCCCAAGCAGATTTACCGGCCAGACCACCTCATGCAGTCGGAAGAGGAAGAGCTGGCTTTGATTGAAGGCAGTCACCCGCTGAGTTCTGACCTAGAAACCTATGCCTTTGTTGGCTATATGAACAGTCGGCCTTGCATTCGAGGACTTCTGACCTTCTATCCAGATGATGAGGCTGCTTACTTGGGATTTTTCGAGTCAATCAATGACCAGCAGATTGCATCTGCTTTTATCGAGCATTTAGCAGGTTTCGCCCGCAGTCTCGGAGCGATTAAGATAATTGGTCCCGTACAGGCAAGTTTTTGGCTGGGCTATCGAATGCAGCTGACTGGAACAGAGGAGCTTCCTTTTACTGGAGAACCTCATAATCTAGCCTATTATCCCCAGCTGTGGCAGGCTGCTGGTTTTGAGATCAAAGAACTCTATCTGTCCAATTTTTATCCCAAGGTTAGCAATCAGACTCATCAGGACAAGCTGGCTCATCGCTTTGAGTCTTTTGAAAAAGCAGGTTTCACTATTTGCTCTCCAAAGAAGCAGGAGTGGGAAGAAGCTTCGCTGCAGGTTTTTGAGCTCCTCAATCGCCTCTATCAAGATTTTCCGATTTATCGGTCTATTTCCAGTCAGCAGTTCAGTAAGATTTTTCAGAAATACCAGTATATTCTTGATTTTTCTATGGTTAAGCTAGCCTATAAGGAGGGCAAGCTAGCAGGTTTTCTGATTGCTATGCCGGACTATGGTTCTCTGGTTTATCAAAAACTGACTCCTCTAAACCTAGCCAAGCTTTTCTGGACCAAGCGCTTTGCCAAGCGTTATACGATTATGTATCTGGGAGTGGATGAGGAATTTTTGGGCTTGGGCTCTGCCTTGGCCTATCCGATTTTTAAAGAAGCGCAGAAACGACAGGCTTCAGCTATTGGAGCACTGATTCACCAAAATACCGTCACGCGCCACTATGCAGCAGAATTGCAAGGAGACAAGCATGAGTATGGCCTCTTTGAGTTGGATTTGGGGCTTGGATGATCTGTAAACAGTAGGTTCTCTCTCAGGGAATCTGCTTTTTTGTTTCCGTTAAAATGAAATCCTTCCTTTCCCTATCGACAGCTGAAAGAAAAGTATTTTATCAGGCTAAGAGATTGCAATTTAGAGTAAAATTCAGTAAAATTTTTATTAGTTTATTATATGAAGAAAAGGGAATTTTATGAAAAAAAGAGTCACTGGTGACATATACCAGCGCTATTCTTTTAGAAAGCTGTCTGTAGGTCTAGTTTCCGCTACTATCGGAAGCTTCTTTTTGTGTACCACAATGGGAGGAGCTGTCAGCTCTGTTGAGGCAGCGGAAGTGTCTGCCAATCAGTCTACCCTCGTTCAGTATCACTATGTGGTGGAGAGCGATCTGACTGAGGCTGAAAAAGCTGCTATTGTGAAGGAACTACCCAAATTTGCGGAGGAAAATTCGGACGCTTATTATTTGGTTTACCGTCCGACAAAGCAAGAAAGCTTGTTAGGAAAGCTCCCTAAGACAGGGGAGTCAGGTCTTTTGGGAGCGGCTTTTGCGACTACAGGACTGGCCTTGGTTGTTTTAGTGCTGGCGCGAGGGAAAAATGGCAAGAGATACCTGTCTTCTATTTTACTTGTGACAGGCTTGGGTTCTGTACTTCTGCCAGCTTCTGTTTTGGCAATCAGCAGTACGGATTTGGCTGCCTATAATCAAAGTCTGACTTTGGCCGTTGGCGATCAGTTGCCAGAACCATTGAAAATTGCTGGCTACCAGTATATTGGTTACCTTAAAAAAGAAGCGCAACATCAACTGCCTCAAACTGGAAATTCTCAGCTTCCAGCTCTGCAAAAGGAAGCCTCAGCTAGTCAGCCTGATCAGGAGTTGAAAGAGTTAGCAAGTCGCCCTAAGAATATTGAAGCTCCGAAAGAGGCGCAGCCTGCTGGCGGAGACTATCTCTCCGAGAAGGAAAGGGAGGAGATTGCTGCTAAAGAAGGACAATTTGCTCGTCAAACACCTGTTCATGAGCGACCAGAGCTGCAATTTACAAGTCAAGCAAGGACCCAGACTCAAGAAATTCCCTATAAAACGGAGTATCAGTATTCAGATGACTTAGCTGAAGGACAATCTCGAGTGATCCGCGCGGGCATTCCAGGGATTCGCAAGATCGTAACACGTCACTATAGTGTTGAGGGAAAAGTTGTAGAGAGCAAGCAGGTTTCCGATCAAGTAACCACTGAGCCTGTTTCAGAAGTTGTTTTAGTCGGGACTGCAGCAAATAAGGCTGTTCCTAAAGAAGCTCCAATCCATAAAGTTCCAGAGCTCACTAGTTATGGCACGGTCCCTGATAGTGCCCCGGTACAAGAGGTTCCAGAGTTGTCTGACTATGGTACAGTTCCGGATAGCGCTCCCGTGCACGAGGTTCCAGAGCTCACTAGTTATGGCACCGTTCCCGCTAGTGCTCCTGTACATGAAGTTCCCGAACTCACTAGTTATGGCACGGTTCCCGCTAACGCTCCCGTGCACGAGAAACCCGAGCTAACTGATTATGGTACAGTTCCAGCTAGCGCTCCCATCCACGAAGTCCCTGAATTAACTGGTTATGGCACGGTCCCAGATAGTGCTCCCGTGCACGAGAAACCCGAGTCGTCTGACTACGGCACAGTCCCTGCTAGTGCTCCCGTGCACGAAGTTCCAGCGTTGTCTGGATATGGCACTGTTCCCGCTAGCGCTCCCGTTCATGAAGTTCCTGAGTTAACTGATTATGGCACGGTTCCGGATAGCGCTCCTGTACACGAAGTTCCTGAGCTCACTAAGTATGGCACTGTTCCCGATACTGCTCCCGTGCACGAAGTTCCCGAGATGGCTACCTATGGTACAGTTCCGGATAGCGCTCCCGTGCACGAGGTTCCCGCGTTCACTGGCTATGGCACCGTTCCCGATACTGCTCCCGTGCACGAAGTTCCCGAGCTTACTAGTTATGGCACTGTTCCCGATACTGCTCCTGTGCATGAGGTTCCCGAGCTCACTAGTTATGGCACCGCACCTGCTAGCGCTCCCGTGCACGAGGTTCCTGAGTTGCCTAATTATGGCACGGTTCCAGATAGTGCCCCCGTGCACGAGGTTCCCGAGTTAACTGGTTATGGCACGGTTCCCGCTAGCGCTCCCGTGCACGAGAAGCCTGAGTTAACTGATTATGGTACAGTTCCCGCTAGCGCTCCCGTGCACGAAGTTCCCGAGTTAACTGACTATGGTACAGCACCTGCTAGCGCTCCCGTGCACGAAGTTCCAGAGTTGCCTGGATATGGCACCGTTCCCGCTAGCGCTCCCGTGCACGAGGTTCCCGAGTTAACTGATTATGGTACGGTTCCCGCTAGCGCTCCCGTGCATGAGAAGCCTGAGTTAACTGATTATGGCACCGTTCCTGATAATGCTCCTGTGTATGAGTTTCCTGAGCTCACTGATTATGGCACTGTTCCTGCTAATGCTCCTGTGCACGAAGTTCCCGAGCTCACTAGTTATGGTACGGTCCTCGCTAGCGCTCCTGTGCACGAAGTCCCTGAGTTAACTGGATATGGCACGGTACCCGATACCGCCCCCGTGCACGAGAAGCCTGAGTTAACTAGCTATGGCACGGTTCCTGATAATGCTCCTGTACA
>CAJPQE010000027.1:0-17766 GCA_905372795.1 Streptococcus cristatus
TTGCTCGACAATCCAAAGACAATTGAGAGGCTAGGACTTTTGTCCCAGCCTCTTCATTATTTTTACTGATTAATAAACTGTTTTCTCTGTTTCAAAATCAAAGAAATGTGCCTTGTTCAGGTCAAAACCAAGGTCAATTCCAGCACCTGTTTCTGAGTAGTCACGAGCATCTACACGCGCGATAAACTCGCTGTCGCCAACTTGGCAGTAAAGGTGAGACTCAGAACCCAAAAGCTCAGAAACAGAGATGGTCGCATGGACCACAGAGTCTGGGAAGGTCTCTAAGAAGGCAGGTTCTGTATTGATGTCTTCTGGACGAATACCAAAGATCAGCTTCTTGCCGTCATAACCCTTCTCACGTAACACCTTCAGTGTTCCCTCTGGCACGGTCAAACGCAAGCCATCGGCAACGATTTCATTCCCCTCAAGTGTCACAGTGATAAAGTTCATGGCTGGGCTACCAATGAAGCCCGCCACAAACTTGTTGACTGGATTTCTGTAGACTTCCTGTGGACTACCGATTTGCTCCACTCGACCAATCGTTCCAGTTCCAGCAGGGTTCTTAGTTGCTGACATGATAACAATGCGGTCTGCAAGCGTCATCGCTTCTGTCTGGTCGTGGGTAACGTAGATGGTTGTTGCTCCGATACGGCGGTGGATTTTGGCAATCTCAGCACGCATGGACACCCGCAGCTTCGCATCCAAGTTTGACAAAGGCTCGTCCATTAGGAAAACCTTTGCATCACGCACGATGGCACGCCCCATGGCAACACGCTGACGTTGACCACCTGACAAGTCCGCTGGCTTACGATCCAAGAATTCTTTCAAACCAAGGATTTCAGCTGCTTCTTGCACCCGCTTGTCGATATCTTCCTTGCTGTACTTGCGCAGTTTCAATCCGAAAGCCATGTTGTCATAGACTGTCATGTGTGGATAGAGGGCATAGTTCTGGAAGACCATGGCGATATCGCGGTCTTTCGGCGCCACGTCATTGACCACTTTACCGTCAATCGATGCTGTTCCTTCTGTGATATCCTCAAGACCCGCAATCATGCGAAGCGTTGTGGATTTCCCACATCCTGACGGACCAACGAAAACGATAAATTCCTTGTCCTTAATGTCCAAATTGAAGTCTTCAACAGAATAGTGCTCACTATTTGGATACTTCTTATAAATATTTTTCAGATTTAATTCAACCATAAGCTTCTCCTAACTCCTTTACCATATTGTAAGTTCTTTCTGCTTGATTATATCACGAATAGCAGGCCCTCACACTGACTCTTCTATATCTTTTTTTCTACTTTTTTTAGCATTCGATAGAAAAGAAATGGAGAGGTAGTCGCTTCATCGATTTCCTCAGTCGACTTGCTTCCGATAGGCCTTAGGAGATTTGCCACATAACTTCCGAAATACTTTATAGAAATAACCAACATTGCTATATCCAACCGCATAACAAACGTCTTCTATACTGTCATTTTTTGCGAGCAGAAGCTGCTGGGCAGCCTTGATACGCTGCTTATTTAGCAACTCTGCAAAAGTAGAATTCGTTTCACGCTTGATCAGCTGCCCTAAATAAACTGGATTGATATAGAGTTCCTTGCTGATATCTTTTAGGGATAAATCTTTTTGATAATCACGACCAATCACCTCCAAGACGTTAGCAACATTCTCATTCATTCGATACTGGGCGAACAAATCTGAGAGCTGAGCCTTCAGATAATCCAACAAATCTTCAAAGGTATTCGTGCTTTCAATCTTTTTGATAATGGTTGTCATATCGTCTGGTTTCAAATGCTGAAACAGATGGTAAACATCCATGATAAACTGAATGAACAACTGCTTGGTAATTGAAACTTCGGGCGTATTTTGCAGCACGATATCTTTTAGCAAGTCCAATTCGTCCAAAATCTGACCAATATTTCCTTGGATAATCACGCGATACATGGGCTCATAGTAGCTAAAGAGTGGATTGGTTTCTTGCAAGCTAACCGTTCCATAAAAAAGACTCTTTTCTAGATTAAGCTTAAAATTTTGAAGTTGTCGTTTATAGGGAGCTGTGAATACTTCCAGATAGAGGGCTTCTTCCTTTTGCGAAGACAAAAACAAATAGCCTGTCTGTCCTAAAATACTATAAGGAACCGAAACTAGCCCTTTTTCTTGAGCAGCTGCTCCCAGCCAGACACTATCAAAGGATTTGAGATAGGTAGCTATCTCATCTTCGCTTGTCTCTTCTTTAAAAATCAGCTCTAGTTGATTATTGGAAGAACGGTCAAATTCTTTTTCCAATTTTTCTAGGATTGCTGCCAGTTCGACCTTATCGACTGGCTTCACCAGGTAATCTGCCACCTGCAAATTGAGGGCCGTTTTGACATATTCAAATTCTTGATAGCCTGAAAGGATGATAAAAGCTGCATTGGGCAGGGAATTCTTCATCTGCTCAATCATCTGTAAGCCATTCATCCCTGGCATATTGACATCGGTGATGACCAAATCAACAGGATTATCCTTAATATAGGCGAGGGCCGTCTCTGCATCATTTGCCGTAGCTACGACCTGCATCTTCCACTTTTCAAAAGGAATCAGCACTTTCAAGCCTTCTGTGATCATGTATTCATCATCGACTAGTAATACTCTGTACATCGTTTTTCTATTCATCCTCAATTTCTATAATGTAGGTTACTCCCTGATCCGTTTGAGATTTCAGTTGGATACTGTAGCGGTCACCAAAAAAGAGCAAGAAGCGTTCATGAATATTCCGAATACCAATGGATGTCCGCTGCTCTCGGTTCTGGGCATCCATAAGCTCTCGGCTGGCTAGTATCTCTTGAATCTCAGCTAGACGTTCAGCTGGGATGCCTCGACCGTTGTCTTGGATCATCAGCCTTACAGCGCCGTCTATCTTTTGAGCCTTCACACTGATGACATTGTCCTGCCTGCGGTAGTCGATGCCGTGAGCAAAGTAATTTTCAATCAGCGGCTGAATACTGAACTTGGGAATCATCATTCCTTCTAAGCCTTCTTCAATTTTGAAACCATAGGCCACTGATTTAGGATGCCGAACCATGCAAAGATAGCTATATTTCCGGCAAAATTCCAATTCATTTTTCAAACTGCTTCTGGATTCATCTGAGATATTATTTCTCAGAAGACTGCTAAATTCATAGATAATATCCGCTAATTCTTCCTGCCTCTGCATGACCGCATACATCCTGATAAATTCCAAGGTATTGTACATAAAATGGGGATTGATTTGCGCCTGCAAGGCTCTCATATTGGCATCTTTTTGGCTAATCTCCAAGCGATAGATATCCCGAATGCTCTTATCCATACTATCCAACATGGTATTGGTCGTTGTTGCAATCAGAAGCAACTCCTGCTCCTTGGTCTCTGTCGCAATACGTTTCTGATTATCACCATCTGTGATGAGATGAAGCGTATCCACAATGTCAACAACCTGCCTTTGGTAATTGAGAAAAATCCTCTGCAAAGCAGCATATAAAACTCCAACCAAAATCAGACCAGAAAAAATGATCAAACCCGTGCTAAAAACCGTCTTCTCTATCACATAATGCGCAGGGACTGCTGTCTGGACAGTGTAATTGTAGATAGTTTCTTTTTTGATCCAATCATTTTGGCCAATTCCTTTTGTATCACCAAAATGCAGAATTTCTTTTTTGTAAGGCGAAATGACACTGAGAGCGAGTGGGACATCGCCCCGCGTATTATCGACAACCTTGTTGAAGACTTCCCCATCAATCCGAATGTAAATCGTTCCGATGACTTGATCGACTGCCTTATCATAAATCGCAATTGGAAAGGCATCGCGCGCAGGTCTAAATTCCTCAGCAGGAAGCTGTTTGCCACCTCTCGCTTGCCTTGAGGAAACAAAAACAGTTTTGTAATCATTTAAAGCAATATCAATGCCTGTAACAAATTCATTTTCAACATAAATATCATTGATATTTTGGTGGAGGGATACTTGAACATAAGTAGGTAAATCTGCCGATAAGCGCCAACTAGCATACTCAGAGGGACTCATGATAAAGTAGTTATAAACCCCGTCCAATTTTGCTCGATTTTCAACCAAACTTTGAGCCAGTTGATTCGCTCGGCGGTTATAATAATCCACTTCATCAGCCAATCGAGTCACTGCTTGTTGCGCAATCTGCTCAGTTTCCTTATAACGACTGTGCCAATCAGAATAAGACAAAATGAGACCCAAACATCCCACAATAGCCACCATAATGACAGCATAGACTTTTAGTAACGAGTGGAGCCAAAATTTCTTCATAGTTTTTCTGTTATCAACTTAGACTGAATGGTTTGGTAAATTGGGTCTAAAACATCACTAACAAAAAAGTGCCAAAGCCCAATAAAAGCAAAGAAGAGCAAAGCCGGCATAAAGTAGCTGGCAATCAATAGCAAGATTGTCCCTAATAAGAGTTTCAACATGGCTGAAATATTGAGAAAGACGCCAATCAAAGATAATTTCAAGCTATTTTTATAAGAAAACTCAAAAAAGACCTGCAATTTTAGATAGACTGCGTATACTGCTGGTGCCAAAAGCAAAAAGAGCAGATTTGCTATCGTCAATAAAAGGTAGAAAATAGTTTGGTGAGGAAGCTGGATAAGGAGATAAATCCCATAAGATAAAAGAGCCTGCACTACAAGCAAAGTGAAAAATACTTTGTTTGTAGCAAGGAAATTTTCTTTAAACAGATCCCATGCTTCTTTCCAGTGATATTTTTTATAGTCATAGCGATATTGCTGAAACAAAGTCATGAGCACACAACCGGCTGGAGCAAGTCCAAAAACAAGACCTCCACACAGAGCCAATACCCAAAAAATTGCGGATGCAAGCATAGCCATATAAACTCGTTGAAAAATCCACTCAACTAATTTTCCCATCGTTCTTCCTTTCTGCTGGTCAAATTTCCACACATTATAGAATTATAACACATTTTAACCGTTTACAAAAATTCCTATCACTCCAAAAAAGAAAAATCCTCCCCAAAACGAGACGAGGAGGATTCATCATGTTGCTTATTTCTTAGAAGCAAGGAATTCGTCGTATTGTTTTTGCATTTCTTTCAATACTTTATCGTATGCTCCTTCAGATTTCAGTTTGTCCATCATCTTAGGAATTTCAACATCAGGATCAACTGTACCAGTGTTGATAGCAGTGTCGTATTCTTTCATTGTGTTCGTAATGCTAGATACTTCTGCTTTAACTGGGTCTACATTGAAGTTAAATCCAAGAGCTGGTGATTCTTGTGCTTCTGCAAGAATCTTCTTAGAATCTTCGATTTGTTGATCTGTTACGTTTTCATTGATGTAAAGAATCCAGTTGTTACCTGTGTTCCAGCCAGACATGTGGGTATTACCATTGTAGCCTTTCAAAGTACGAACGCGGTTTTCTTTACCTTCAACTTTTTCCCAGTTTTCGCCTTCTGGACCATATACAAGGCCGTTCAACAATTCAGGATTTGTGTTAAGCAAAGTCAACAATTCCATGGATTTTTCTTTGTTCTTAGAGTTGTTTGAGATAACGAAGTTCGCTACTTGAGTAGTTTGGCTCTTCTTGTAGTTCTTAGTCAGTTGGCTGATTTCGATCTTACGATTAGCTACACGAGAAAGCAAGCTGTTACCATAGTCAGCAGGTCCTACTGTTTCTTCGCGAACGAACCAAGAATCTTCAGACAATTGATAAGCTGTATCGCTAGTTGCTACATCTTTTGGAATATAGCCAGCTTGATAATATTTATGGATGGTTCTGAGGCTATCCAAGAAGCGAGGAACTTCATAACGGTTTACAATCTTAGTTGTATCGCCTTCCAAGTCAATAACGAAAGGAAGTCCGTTAGTTACAGGATAATCGAAGTTATCAGATGGGATAAAGTTCTTACCAATAGCGAAAGGAACAACTTTTGGATCTTTTTCTTTAGCAGCTTTCAAAACTGGTTCCAAATCTTGGTAAGAATGGATATTTGAAATATCGCTAATACCATATTTTTCAAGAAGTGGGCCGTTGAAGGCAAAGTTTTGTGAAGAAGTTACATTGGCATTAACTGGAACAGCATAGATTTTACCGTTGACAGTGTTTCCTTTGATGTAGGCTGGGTCTAAAGAATCGTAAAGTTTTTTACCTTCTTTTTTGTAAAGCTCAGTCAAGTCAGCATAAGCACCTTTTTGGGCATTGATGACATAGTTTTGAGCGAAGGCGATATCGTAGTTTTCACCTGATGAAGTGATAACGTTCATTTTTTGTTCGTAGTCACCCCAACCGATGTATTCGATATCCAACTTAGCATCGATTTCTTTGCCGATAATCTTGTTAGCATTTTCGAGTAATTTGTCCAAATTATCTGGTTTGTCACCGATTTGGTACATTTTGATAACTGTCTTACCATCATCCGTTTTAGATGACTTTTGGTTGTTACCAGTAAGACTACCGCAGCCTGCTAGGAGGCCTGAGAAAGCCAAGAAGCTAGCAGAAGCTAGAGCATATTTTTTCCAATTTTTCATAGAAAAATCTCCTTTTAATTTTTTATATACAAATTTAATGATGTGAGTTTTTAGTAGCAAAAACTCTGAGACTAAAGGGGCAGCTTATTCTTTGACGCCTCCGATAGTCAATCCCTTAACAAAGTAACGTTGGAAGAATGGATAGACGCAAGCGATTGGCAAGGTTGCAATTACGACCATGGCCATACGACCAGACTCTTTAGGTAGAGATCCTGTCAAGCCTGCAAGCTGAGCACTCGCTCCCGCACTCTTAGACAAGTAGTCCATATTTTGCTGAATCTTCATCAGCAAATATTGAAGGGGAACTAAGTTGTCACTGCGAATGTAGAGCAGGGCATTAAACCAATCGTTCCAATAAGCAAGGGCAGTGAAGAGTGTAATTGTAGCGATACCTGGAAGAGATAGTGGCAAGCAGATTTGGAAGAAAATCCGAGTCTCGCTGGCACCATCAATCTTAGCGGATTCAATAATCGCTTCTGGGATCGTTCTCTTGAAGAAAGTTCTCATCAGAATGATATTGAAAGGACTAAGCAGTAGCGGTAAAATCAAAGCCCACACTGTATCTCCTAAACCAAGCAAGTTGGTCATAACGATGTAAGTTGGAATCATCCCTGCTTGGAAGAGCATACTTGCCATTGCAAACAAGGTAAAGAAGCGTTTGAATTTAAAGCTACGACGTGAGATAGCATAGGCATAGGTTGTTGTGAAGAAAACATTCAAACTAGTACCTACTACCGTAATCACTACTGTCACAAATAGTGACTGTAAGAGCTGATCTTTCAAGCCAAATAAGAATTCATAGCCCGCTAGACTGAACTGTGACGGCCAAAAGGCAAAACCATTATGAACCAAACTACTTTCATCCGTCAGAGAGATAATAATGACAAAGAAGAAAGGTAGCACACAGGAAAGCGAGAAGATGGCAATCAAGATGTTAAAGAAAAAATCGGCTTTTTTACTAAAGGAGTGAATTCCCACATTATCGACTTTTTCTTTTTGAATTTTTGGGGATTTCATAAGTTCCTCCTTCTAAAAGAGAGCAGATTCTTTATCAATTCTGCGGACAATCAGATTGCTGACGATCACGAGGATACAGCCCACAACTGATTGATAGAGACCCGCAGCTGAAGCCATCCCGATATCACCTGTACCGGTCAATCCACGATAGACATATGTATCCAAGACGTTGGTTACGCTAAAGAGTGATCCTGAATTATGCGGAACAGTATAGAACAAGCCAAAGTCCGCTCGGAAGATATTTCCGACTGCTAGAATGGTCAATACTGTGATAAGAGAAGCCAAAGATGGCAAGGTGATATTCCGGATACGCTGCCATTTTGTAGCACCGTCTACCGTTGCTGCCTCATAGTAAGTCGGATCAATACCCATGATACTCGCATAGTACAAAATACTACTGTAGCCTAATCCCTTCCAGATACCAATGAAAAGGATGAAGGCTGGCCAGAAGGAGACCACTGTATAAAAGTTGATATTCGGATTGTGCAATAAATTGTTCAGCAAGCCCTTGCCAGGGTTCAAGAAAGCATCTACGAAGAAACTAATAATAACCCAAGAAAGGAAATACGGGAACAGCATGGTTGTCTGATAAATCTTTACCATCTTTTTCGAACGAAGTTCGCTAAAGATAATGGCAATTCCGACAGAGAAAATCAATCCTAAAATGATGAAACCACCATTATAAAGAATGGTATTTCGTGTAATCGTATAGGCATCCTTGGAATTAAATAAGAACTTGAAGTTATTGAATCCCACCCATTCACTGCTCATAAGGCTATGGATGAATCCTTCACCACTTAGTTTAAAATTCTTAAATGCAACGACGTTTCCTAAAACTGGTATATAGAAGAACAAAACAAACCAAACAACTCCTGGTAAGACCATGAGCAAGAAAATAAAGTTTTCTTTCAGTGTTTTGATAACCTTATTCATTCAAATCTCCCTTTCTATTGTTTTGATATCGTTTTCATGTTTCTATTATATGCCTTTTTCTATTCTCATTTAAACTCCTAATTATAGAAAAAACTATACAAATTATTTATCTAATATACAGATAAAAAGTAGAATAGAGGCATGAAAACTATGATCAAACAAAATAATTACGTTGTGTAAATCGTTGACGCTGTAGCGATAGTATGCCACTGGTTGGCTGTTGTGGCTGCAAAGTCCTTGTCTCCATAAAAGTCATTGAAAGGCAAGATTTCTTGCTCTAATTCTTCTACAGAATCAAGCTGACCAGTTGTGTATTGCTGTAGGCGTTCCTGCGCCCGTTTGATGCGCTTGAGCAAGCCTCCAAAGCGGATATCAATGGTATCCAGTCCGAAAATTTTATTTTCTAGCTGCCATTGGCGACTGAATTGCTCGGCAAAGTCTTCTACTTTTTGATAGAGCAAAGGCAAGTCTTTTTCAGCTAGTTCTGCCAAGCGATCCTTGTCTCCTACACGATAGGCTTCTTGAATGCCAGATGTGACGGCAATTTTCAAGGCCAAGAGCGCATTCAACTGAGCCTGAGTCTCAAAGAGATAACTATATTCACCAGCTTTGTAGCTGACTTCTTGCAAGGACTGAGCGGCAGCTCCAAAATGCTGCTTGTCTTCTTCAGGTCGGATATGGCGTTCCAGCAAAGGACAGAGAATATCTTGATAAAGGATATAACGATTTGGATTGATACCGCTGAGGTTTTCTGGTAAGCCTGGCAATAGATTGGCCAAGTCTACTTTCATAAAATCATCAACATCAAGGCCTGTGCTCACCAAGAAATGCTCGGCTAATTTATCTAAATCATTTCGGTAGGCTAGTTCTGCCCAAATCTGCAGAGCAGGCAGGATTGAGAATTGTGAGGTTTCTCCACCGTTATCTCCCCAGCCAGTCACAATCACTTCCTTGACATGATTCTTCCGGCAAGCCTTATTGGCTTCGAGAGCTACCAAGCGACTGAAATGATTGTGAGGTGTAAAGCCAATCCACTTCCAAGCACCGCCAGCAAAAGCAATGTCCTGACTGATTTTGTGATGATTTTGGAAGTTACGGTTGTATTTTTCCTCGCTATCTTGATAGTAATCCCAGTAAACCAAGGTCACACGGTCTTTGAGCCGCTCTAGATAAACTCGAGTTTCCTCTGGGATTTCCACATCACGGTCATACTGGCCATCTGCTGACATGAGCTTGAAGAACATATCGCTCCACATCTGACAGTGGAAACCGTACTTATCAGCGATATCCAGCACGCGCTCAAGATGTTGGCACATGAGGAGACTGCGGTTTTGGAAACCATGCTGAATCAAATAACGTCCGAGACCAACCAAGTGGGCTTCGTCCATCCCGATATTTATCTTACGTGTGCGAAGCTGGGACATAGTCTTAAACATGCCTTCGATAAGGTCGTAGACCTTTTCTTCCCCAATCAGTAAAATATCCTCAACATCTCGAAGCTCCTGCACTTCCTTGACACCCCATTTGACAAAGGCTGACAGATGGGCCAAGGTCTGAATACAAGGCACGAAGGTCAAATCAAAATCTGCGGCATAGGCTTCAATCTCTTGCAATTCTGCAACAGTGTACCGGCCTCTGAAATAGCCAAAATAGGGCTGGTCTTCTATCTCATAGGTATCTTCCATGTAAAGTTCAAAAGTGGAATACCCCATCAAGGCCAAGACTTCAATCATTTTCTTAGCCGAGTTCAGATTCAAGACGGCGTTGCGAGAGCAGTCGGCCATATAGGCCAAGTCCTCATAGGCCGCTCTTTCCTCAATCTGTACCTCATCCTGCCCTGCTTTGAGAGCGGCAGATAAGAGGGCTAAAGCACGATAGAGCTGATGAGGCTTATGATAGCTGACTTGATAACGTCCCTGATGGCCTTCCACCTTGATTGAGACGGCTGAGCTAGGAACAAGACTGACTTCAATCTCACCCAAGTTCAAATATTTTTCTAAACGAGCAAGAGCCTTTTCTTGCTTGCTTGATAATCCTAAGAATGTGGCCATTGGCCTTCCTCCTGTAACCAGTTTACTAAAGCACCATAAAGATTAGCCTCCCCCTTGTAGGTACATGCTAAAATTTCTGGTGCCACCGAATACTCTTCATAACGTTCAACATAATAAGCAATCGCTGAGCGGACACCTTGAATAAAGTCAGGATTTTGGCTGATGGAGCCGCCCAGACTAATCACATCTGGATCGATGAGATACTGGATATTGAGCAAACCTTGTGCAAGATTACGGTTCATCCGCTCGATAGCTTCTTGACAAAGGGCATTTCCTGCCGCAGCCTCTTGGTAAATCTTGCGACCATCCCAGTCTGCCTGCCCTGATTTCTCGACCACGTAAGCTACCATGTTGCCAGTTGAGGCAAGTTGCGACCAGTTATTGAGTTTTTCAGCAGGTGCTAGGGTTGTCATATAGCCAAACTCCCCACCCAAACTGTGGCGACCACGATGAAGCTTGCCATTGATAATCATAGCTCCACCAATCCCAGTGCCAATAACCACACAGGCTGCATTTTCTAGCTCTGGATGAGCAAGAAGTTCACTCAAACCAACACAGTTGGCATCATTTTCTAAGTGAACCGGCAAATCATAAGAAGCCAGCTTATCATACCATGAAAAACCGTGGATATAAGGAACAGCGCTAATCCCACCAATGACTCCTGTTTCTCGGTCAACCGCCCCAGGCACACTCATGGCAATGCCCTGGTAATCCCGCTTGGAAAGACAAGAATCCAACCAAGCCAGCAAGGCATCTAAATTGTCTGGCGTAGCAATGTCTTGCTTTTCCAGTATCTCTCCTTCTTTGGACATGGCCGCAAACTTGATACCTGTACCGCCTATGTCAATTGTTGCAATAAGCATTTTTTCTCCTTTCTCTGTTTTCTAGTTCTTGAAAGGCGATAGGGCAAGGAACTAAATGTTCAAGTATTTAGTCCATTGCCCTAGCCTCCTCTTTTTAATCGTTTTTCAGGAGCTCTGTGCGAATTTCCTGTGGCCCTAAGATTCCTTCCTTTTCTGGAAGCACTTCTTCCAAAAGGTTGACTAGAGTTTGGGAACCAGTTGTCACTTCTTGCTCCTCTTGGGTCATATTGTAGTAGCGAAGTACGATTCCTGACTCGTCTTCCGCTACTTTAAGGGCTGTCGGGCAGATTTCTGCTAGGTTCAAAGCAGGGTGATCCAAGGCTTGTCCAGCCGTTGCAATACTTCCTTCTTGTTTGGAAATTTGTAGAGCTGTCAACGGTGTTTGGAAGGCTTTGGCCCGACGATAAGCAGCAAAACGCTCTTGTGGCTGGTGGCATTCCACCGTGTACTCGACTTGGAAGTCACGCAGACACTGGGCTTCTGGCGTTGGGAAGTAGCCCCAGTCGCCCAGCTCACCTGTTGCCCGCAGAATCGTTACAGCAATCGTGTCATCACCTAAAATCTCGTATTCATTTAGACCTTTATTAGCAACTGTGACTGCTTTTTGGTCATCATAAAGACTGACGAAGGCTTGTTGGTGCTGTGGATTTTCTGGATTTTCCCATGAAGCAGCCGGTTGATTGTTGCGGCGAACCACTTCGAAAATGCTGTCTGAATCGTTGGTTTTACTGCTGTTGTGAGTTCTGAAAAGAACACGGATGCGGTGATCCTTAGCAGTATTGGTAAAGCGAGTCTTAAAGCGCAATTGTGGGCTGTCCGCAAAGACTGTCAACTCAGTTGTCAAGATCATAGTTGTCAATTCTGACGAACGGCCTGCTGAGCGCTTCATAAACTCTACGATGCCCTTTTGTTCTTGATCCAGTAGTTCGTCTGCGCTTACTGGCAAGGTCAATTCATGGCTTAATTCCACCTTGGCATAACGGGCATTGTTTTCTAACACCTTAACGCCAGCTAGTTTTGCATAGATTGGCTCTGTATTTTTTGGCTGGAAGTAGATATACTCATTTCCAATATCGCCTCGATCTTCAAATCGGAGGAAGTCTTCATAGGCTTCATGGGTCGTCTTATCATAGACAGTCAAGTCGTCATCAAAGCTGATAGTCACAAATGGAGTGTCAATTACACCATTGCGGTAGAGACTCTCACGCTCTTCTTTTGCACCAGGAAGCAATTGGAAAGTTTTCCAAGCCAGAGGTGCTAGATGAATCGGTAACGTCACGCGCAACTGCCGGGCAATATAAGCCTGACGGAAGCGATCTTTTGGAAGGTCATATTGGAAATGAGCTCCCAAATCCTCGATTTTGGCTTCAACATAACGACCATCCAAATCCTTCACAATCAAGTCTGGAATTGTCAATTCTGCCATTCTTCGATAGGCTTCTGTCGGATGTGCTTCCTTAAAATCACAGGTCGCAAAGGTCACATCCACAGAAACCGTATCTACTTTGTCATGGAGCCCAGTATTGATAACGGTGAAGAGCAGGTCACTCTCAGCTTGGCGGCTATCCAGCTTTTGCTTCCATTCTTCCAGCAGGTTGCCTTTGACAAATTCGCCCACTTGATTGACCTTGGCGAAGCGGATCTCCATTTCGCGGTGAACTTCGTCGACACTGCAGCCGCAAATGCTATCGTGCGGAGCATTTTGCAAAAGAGTCTTCCAAGCATAAGTCAGCTGGTCTTTGTGATTGTGACCGCCTGTGATAACAGTCAGCGGCTCAACTACCTGCTCTAGCAAGTTACTGTTTTCTTGGAAGGCCTGCTTCAGATAGATGCGGGCTGAAGAGGTATTAGCCAAGGTGTACCAACCATCCGTTTCTTGGCTGGTCAATTCGCCTTGAACTGTTGACAATTCCTCAGGCAAGGCCGCTTCCACAGCTTGCATATAGTCATCAAAAGAACTGTGGACAAAGTTGATTTCTGGATAAAGCTCATTGGCTACTCGGATGGCTTGGCTGAGGTCACGCTGAACTGGCTGGTGGTCACAGCCGTTCATCATCAGCCATTGATTGGTAGAGGCATAGCTCTTCACATCAGCCAGTTTCTGCTCCCAGAAAACTTTCGCTTCTTCTGGATCTGTTGGGATTTCATTCCCATTGCTGTACCAGTTGGCAAAGAGAATGCCTAGAACTTTACTTCCATCGGCACCTTGCCAGTACATTTCAGAGTACTGAGAAGTAAACTGCTCGTCCTCCAAGACTTGGTTATCAAAGCCGATTGGCTTCACTCCTCGGCCGAAAGCAGCCACATGAATGCCGGATTGCTGCAAAAGCTGAGGCGCTTGTCCCATATTTCCAAAAGTATCTGGGAAATAACCAATCTGAGTGGACTTGCCCCATTTCTTGCACTCCTGCTGACCAATCAAGGTGTTGCGGACATTGGCTTCGCTGGAAATCAAATAATCATCCTGCAAAATATAGAAAGGCCCGATTTTCAGCTTGCCCTCGTCAATATAGCGCTGCAGTTTATCGCGATTTTCCGGACGGATTTCCAGATAATCATCCAAGACAATGGTTTGCCCGTCTAGGTGGAAGCTCTTGAAATCTGGATCATGTTCAAACAAATCAAAGAGATTGTCAAAAAGCTCGACCAACTGCATACGGTGGGATTCAAAGGGGAGATACCATTCGCGATCCCAGTGGCTATGAGAAATGATATGTACAGTAATATTTTCCATTTTTGTTCCTCTATTTGTTAATTCTATACCTCAATTTTTAAATCATAATAATCTAATACCAGTTCGCAGAACATCATGTTGGCCCAGCTGAACCATTCGCGAGAATACTTAGTCGGGTCGTCCACATGGAAGCTTTCATGCATGACACCCGTGCCACCATCGCAGGCCACGAGCAAGTCCAAAATCCGACGTTTTTCTTCCTTATCGTGTGTGGTCAATCCTTGAATGGCTAGGGCAATCGGCCAGATATAGCGGTAGAAGGTGTGTGAGCTACCAAGACCCGCAGCATATTTACCCTCGTAATAGTAAGGATTTTCTGGGCTCAGAATGGTGCGGCGTGTCGCTTGGTAGACTTCGTCGTCAATTGAGCAAAAGCCTAGATATGGTGCTGCTAAAAGACTTGGTACATTCGGATCGTCCATAATGCTGGCATTCCCCAAACCGTCTACCTCGAAAGCGTAAATCTTTTCGCCTTTAGCATTTTGGGTGTAGGCGTAGTTTTCAATTCCTTCCTTGATTTCCTTTTGCAGGCGCTGCGCATGCGGAACAATCTCCTCAGCATCCTCTAAGTTCAATTTTTCAAAAATTTCTGCCACATAGCCCAAGACAACCGTTGCAAACATATTAGATGGTACCAGATAGCTATAGATACAAGCATCATCACTTGGACGAAAGGCTGACCAAGTCATGCCTGTCACTGCGAAATCAGGTCCTTTGCCATCATTGACCAAGGTATCTTCCTTGCGATCCGTATCACGGACAAAGCGATAAGAAGATTGGTTGTGGTCCTGCTCGATCGTCCAAACTCGTAGAATTTCTCTGACTCCAGCAACAAAGGTAGCGTCTAGATGACTCGTTTCCCCAGTTTCTTTCCACAAGAGATATGCTAGCTGCAGAGGATAGCAGAGAGAGTCTACTTCGTATTTGCGTTCCCAAATCCAACCAGACAACTCTGTATGGTCTGTCTCATGGTGACCTTTCCAGTTGTCAGCGATATTAAAGGCATTGGCATAAGGATCTTTGAGAATCAGCTTCATCTGACGTTTGACCAAGCCCGCAATCGTTTGACGAATTTTTGGATCTTGCTTGGCTACAAAGAGGTAGGGCTTGAGCTGAGCAGTCGAATCCCGTAGCCACATAGCTGGAATATCGCCTGTCAGCACAAAAGTAGACCCATCTTCTAAAATTTCGACCGTGTTGTCCAAGGTATCCGTGTAGCAACGCTCAAAAACAGAAACCCAAGCTGGGTGATCCTGGGCTAACTGGGCGATAGACTCCAACCATTTCCCAACAATTTCTTTAGAATAAACCATATTCATTCTCCTTTTTCATACTCGTTTACATTCTCTAGTATAGGCTAAACAGTTTTTAAAATATATACACAAACTAAAGGCCTTTCGATAATATATTTTTGCCTTGTCCGCTACTTCCTGATTCATGTTATAATCAAGACAAAGCAAGCTGGATTGAAGGAGTTTTTCCATGAAAACAATACTAGAAACGATTGATACCCGCTATGGAACGGACAATTCCCATAGCTTTTCCCACGGCAATACCCTGCCCTATGCAGGGGCACCATTCGGCATGAATTATTTCGTTCCTCAGAGCAGCCATACAGATGGCTCTTGGTTCTTTAAACCAGACTTACCCATCTTCCAAGGCATTCGTCTGACCCACCAGCCCAGTCCTTGGATTGGGGACTTCTCTTGGCTCTTGCTCACGCCTGTCACCGAAAAGATAAGCAAGCCTGATATCTATCACCGCCAGTCGTCGTTTCGACCGGACGAGAGTATTTTTCAGCCACATTATTTGAAAATTCACTCCAACCGTTATCAAGTCAGCACGGAACTGACTCCGACTACTTACGGAGCTCGCTTCCGCCTCACAAGCCAAAGGGCCCAACCTATCAGTCTTATCCTGCACAGTGGGGCTCAGGCTCATTTTCGGATGCTGGACGCCTACACGCTTTTAGGCTGTCTGAAAGAAGAAACCAACCCAGCCAAGCAAGCTCTGACCATGCATGTTTGCCTGCGCTTTGACCAGCCCATTCAGGCCAGTCATGCCCTTGGCGAGGACTTGGTGCTAGACTTTGAGCAGGGACAACTGCAATTTGCCCTAGCCACTTCCTTTATCTCGGAAGAGCAAGCCGTGACGAATCTGCCTCAAGCCGACTTTGATGCGGTGAAAGAGCAGACCAAGCAAGCCTGGGAAAGCTATCTCCACCGATTTGATGTTATGGAGCAGGGGAAAGTTGACCGACGCATGTTCGACCAGACTCTTTACCGCCTTTTCCTCTTTCCTCAGGCCTTTTATGAAATCACTCCTGAAGGAAAAGAAATTCATTGGGACTTTACCCATCAGACTGTCCAGCCTGGGAAATTCTTTACGAATATTGGTTTTTGGGATGGTTTTCGTACCAATTTTCCTCTGCTAGCTCTTATCGCACCAGAGATCTATCATGACTTTCTAGAAGGATTTCTGAATTTCTATAAAGAAACGGGCTATCTCCCTAAGTGGCTGGCTCCTGATGAACGGGGCATGATGCCAGGAACCCTGATTGACGGCGTTATTGCGGATGCCGCTGCGAAAGATCTCATTCCTGACCTAGAAGAGGAATTGTTCCAAGCCATGCTGGACACAGCCGAGAAAGAAGATCCTTCCAAACGTTACGGCCGACACGGGGCTAGCGACTACCAAGCCTTGGGCTACCTGCCAACAGATTATCATGAAAGCGTCAGCCACACGCTGGACTATAGCTATAGCGACTTTTGCATTGCCAGCCTAGCCAGCAAACTCCAAGAGGAGCAAGTAGCCCAGCGCTACGCCCAGCAGGCACGCCATTACCAAAACCTTTTTGACTCAGAAACGGGCTATATGCGAGCCAAAGACCGACAAGGACAATTCCGAGCCGACTTTTCTCCTTACAGCTGGGGGCGAGATTATGCCGAATGCTCTGCTATTCAAAATACGCTCAGCGTCTTCCACGATATCGAAGGATTGAAAGAGCTCATGGGCGGTGAGACAGCCTTTACCGATTATCTGACTAGGCTCTGTCAGGACCAGCCCTATTTTGATGTCACAGGCTACGGCTACGAAATTCACGAAATGAGCGAGATGGCGAATGCCCACTTTGGCCAGCTAGCCATTTCCAATCAGCCCAGTTTCCATATCCCTTATCTTTTCCGCTATAGTGCCAAGCCAGAATACACTAGCCTCCTAATCAAAAGCTTGAGAGAAGAGGCTTTTCAGCCTGATTGGCAGGCTTTCCCTGGCGACGAAGACAATGGCAGTCTTTCTGCTTGGTATATCTGGAGCGTCTTGGGCCTCTACCCTACTTGCCCTGGCAAGCCTCACTATGACTTAGGTATTCCTCTCTTTAACCACCTTCGCCTCTTCCTACCACAAAGTCAAAAATGGCTTGATATTTACGCCCACGATAACTACCCCCACTACCAGTTTGTGAAAAAGGCAGACTTAGACGGACGAAGCCGGCAGCGAATTTCCCATGAGGACTTACTGGCTTCTGACAGGCTGGATTTCTACCTGTCTTGGTTGCCAAATTCATCTTCTACACAATCATAAAAACAGCAAAAGAGGCTGGGACAAAAGTCCTAGCCTCTCAATTGTCTTTGGATTATCGAGC
>CAJPQE010000028.1:0-17436 GCA_905372795.1 Streptococcus cristatus
CGCAGATTTTGAGCCAGGCGGATTGGCAGACTGGGTTGCTGAGGAAACGCCTATCAAGCGCTGGCTGGATCCTCAGGAAGTAGCTGATGTTAGTCTCTTTCTAGCTAGTGGTAAGGCAGTTGCTATGCAGGGCGAGATTATCAAAATTGACGGCGGCTGGAGTTTGAAGTAAGTGAATGAAGGATACGAACAATGAAAAAAGCTAAGAACCTTTTCCAAACCTGGACCAAAAATATGGTACTTTACGGTTTGGATGCTGGTCTAGGGCAGTTCTTCATGAACGCGACTGAGACATCCTGCCTTTACCAACTAGGAAATTTCATCTTTCCGGCTGGCTTGGCGGATTCGGATTTTTGGCAGGATTATAGCACAAAATACAGCTTAGCTGACAAGGTCATTATCTCCGAGGAGCCCAGCTGGCAAGAGTTTCTGGATAGCCAGAGTGAGCTGCAGCAGTTCACTCGGTATGCTTTTGCGGACAGGGGTGCTTTTGACACAGAGGTTTTGGAGAAATGGCAGAGCAGGTTACCAGCAGACTACTACCTTTGTCCGATTGATGAGGAGAGTTATGAGCGTTTGGCTGAGGAAGCCTGGTCTCAGGATTTGCGGGGTGATTTTTCTGATTTTGACCATTTTAAAGCGTCGGGTGGCTTTGGTTTTTTACTCTATTCAGATAAGGAAATCATCGCTGCTGTATCGACAGGATTGGTCTATCATGGAGCTCTTGAGATTGAAATTGCTACCAAGCCAGCCTATCAAAGGCAGGGCTTGGCCAAAATCTTGGGAGCCCGGATGATTTTAGAAGCTCAAAAACGCTCGCTCTTTCCACTATGGGATGCGCACAACGAAGCTTCCAAGAAGGTTGCAGAAAGCTTGGACTATCAATGTCTAGGAGCTTATCCGGCCTATGAATGGAAAGGGACTTTTGACCAATGAAGAAAACCAAACCTATTTCTAAAAAGATATCATGGAGGCTGTAAAACCAGAAGAGCTAGAGGATGATCTCTGTTTGTATGCTAAGGAAAATGAAGAACTGAATTTTCAGGACTGCTACTTACTTGCAGATTATCCTCAAGTGGTGGATAATAGGGATGTTTATCCTAGACAAGTAAGGGAGTTAGAGCTAGATAGAGCCTCTTTATAAGAACAGCATACAAAGCTTTATCCTGTCTGTTATAAATGATTCTACGAACTATGAGTCTGTCTTTTTGCATAAATTTTCTAGAGTAAATGCTTATATAAAATGAAAAAATCTAGCAGAATTGCTTGAATTGTGATACAATAAAGCGATTTGTGAAAGGAAATGATTGAATGAGTGAAAATAATTTGAAAAATAATGAAAAAACAGAAAAGAATGGGATGGAACGTGGTTTACAAAATCGACATGTTCAGATTATAGCCATTGCTGGAACCATCGGAACGGGGCTTTTCTTGGGGGCGGGGCGTTCGATTAGTCTGACGGGTCCGTCCATTATCTTGATTTATATGCTGACGGGCCTTTTCATGTATCTGATGATGCGGGCGATTGGGGAAATGCTCTATTACGACCCTGACCAGCACACTTTTATCAACTTTATTACCAAATATTTGGGAACTGGCTGGGGGTATTTTTCCGGCTGGTCCTACTGGATTTCTCTGATTTTTATCGGAATGGCTGAGATTACGGCTGTTGCCCAGTATGTGCAGTACTGGTTTCCTGACTGGCCAGCTTGGCTGATTCAGCTTGTCTTTCTAGCCCTTCTTAGCTTGGTCAATCTGATAGCGGTTCGAGTTTTCGGCGAGGTCGAATTTTGGTTTGCTATGATAAAGATTGTGGCCATCATTGCTTTGATTGCAACGGCTATCTTTATGGTATTGACAGGCTTTAAAACGCCTCACGGAGTAGCTAGTCTTGGGAATATTGGACGAGGTTTTCAGCTTTTCCCTAATGGCTTTGTAAGTTTTGTCATGGCTTTCCAGATGGTTTTCTTTGCCTATCAGGCCATTGAATTTATCGGGATTACCACTTCTGAAACGGCTAATCCACGGGCGGTCTTGCCAAAGGCCATCAAAGAAATTCCTTTGCGGATTGTCTTGTTTTACGGGGGTTCTCTCCTTGCCATTATGGCTATCATTCCTTGGGAAAAACTAGCGACGGCTGACTCTCCCTTTGTTATTGTTTTTCAGTTAGCGGGTCTCAAATGGGCGGCAGCCTTGATTAACTTCGTGGTTCTGACCTCAGCGGCCTCCGCACTGAACTCGACCCTCTACTCAACAGGTCGCCATTTGTATCAGATTGCCCACGATACGCCCAATCCTTTTCTTGAGAAAATAGGAGCTGGGAAACTATCTCGGCAAAATGTTCCGCAGAATGCGATTTTGGCTTCAGCGGCTACCATTGCCTTTGCGGCCTTTATCAAGATTCTTCCGGGAGTATCGGACTCCTTTGCTCTGATTACGGCTTCCTCATCTGGTGTTTACATCGCTATTTATGGTCTGACTATGCTGGCCCACCTCAAATATCGTAAGTCACCAGATTTTATGGCAGATGGTTATCTCATGCCAGCTTACAAGTTTCTCAATCCTTTGACCATGCTCTTCTTTGCCTTTGTCTTTGTCACTCTTTTCTTACAAGAGTCAACGGTAGTGGGAGCAATCGGATCAGCTGTCTGGATTGTCGTCTTTGGTCTTTACAGCCAGTTCAAATTCCGAAAATAATCCCTTTTTAGGAAAAACGTGTTGTCTCTCAGTCCAGCTGGCTGAGAGATTTTGTTTTTAGTTGCTTCATTGGCTGTTTGGGGTATAGGTATTTGGTCGAGAAAATGATATAATGAAGGAAGAAATAATGTAAAACGAGGCTGAAATGTTGAATATTCAAGAAATTAAGAAGAATGCTGGCGGCTTGCAGTTCGACCAAGAATTTGATTTGGCGCAAGAGCTACAAGAGCGTAATCGTGAAGTGTTAGATATCCAGAAAATCGTGGCCAGAGGTCAGGCTCAGTATGAAAATGGGCTTTATTTTTTGGATTACACCTTGACCTACAAGATTACCCTCGCTTCTAGTCGCAGTATGGCTCCGGTTGATAGGGAGGAATCCTACACGGTTCATGAAGTCTTTGCTTCTGTCGAAGATGGCTCTGTGCAAAAGGATTTGCTGGAAGATGATTTGGTTCTGCCATTTGAGGGGGATTCGATCGATCTGGCAGCCAGTGTGGCGGACAATATTTTACTTCATATTCCGCTAAAAGTTTTGACTCCTGAAGAGGAAGCTGGTGCGAGTATGCCTACGGGAAATGACTGGCAGGTGTTGACTGAGGAAGACTACCAAAAGCAGCAAATGGAGAAGAAAGAAGCCAACAGTCCTTTCGCCAGTCTTCAAGGCTTATTTGATGAATAAAAGCGTCTGAAATCTAGCAGGATTCGGGAGGATTCTCAAGGAAATCTCTTTGAATCTTCTTGAAATATGAACGCAATTTTGTTACACTAGATAGAAAGACTGTGAAGGAGATATGATGACAGAACGAGGCTTGTTAATTGTCTTTTCTGGCCCCTCAGGCGTTGGAAAAGGGACAGTAAGACGGGAAATTTTTGAGAGTACGGACAATCAGTTTCAGTATTCTGTATCTATGACGACTCGTCCGCAGCGTCCTGGAGAAGTTGATGGTGTTGATTATTTCTTTCGCACTCGCGAAGAGTTTGAGGAGTTGATCCGTCAAGGGCAGATGCTCGAGTATGCAGAGTATGTCGGCAATTATTACGGGACTCCACTCACTTATGTCAATGAGACTTTGGATAAAGGTATAGATGTTTTCTTGGAAATCGAAGTTCAAGGAGCACTCCAAGTCAAGAAAAAGGTGCCCGATGCTGTGTTTATCTTTCTGACTCCGCCAGACTTGGAAGAGCTGAAAGACCGTTTGGTTGGTCGTGGTACAGACAGCGCAGACGTTATTGCTCAGCGGATTGAGAAAGCAAAAGAAGAAATTGCCTTGATGCGAGAGTATGACTACGCTATTGTCAATGACCAAGTGCCTTTGGCAGCTGAACGTGTGAAACGTGTAATTGAAGCCGAGCATTTTCGTGTGGACCGGGTCATCGGTCACTACCAAGACATGCTTCCTAAGGATGAAGCAGTCGTCCGTTAATAAAGTTAGAAATTAGGTAAATAGTTATGATGTTAAAACCGTCTATTGATACCTTGTTGGACAAGGTACCGTCAAAATATTCTTTGGTTATCTTAGAAGCTAAGCGTGCCCATGAGCTAGAAGCTGGCGCTAAGCCAACTCAGGACTTCAAGTCAGTGAAGTCAACGCTACGCGCTTTGGAAGAAATTGAATCTGGTAATGTTGTGATTCATCCAGATCCAGAAGGAAAACGCGAAGCGGTTCGCCGACGTGCGGAAGAAGAACGTTTGCGTAAAGAAGAAGAAGAACGCAAGATCAAAGAACAAATTGCCAAAGAAAAAGAAGAGGGTGAGAAAATTTAAGGTTGGGGTTACTCAATCTTATTTTTCGTTTAGGGAAAGCGGGGTGAGAGTGTGAAAGTTGCCAAGGTTATTGTCGATGTTCCTCTGATGCAGACGGACAAACCATACAGCTATGCGGTTCCAGAGGAGTTTTCTGGGATGCTAGAAGCTGGGATGCGGGTGCATGTGCCTTTTGGAAAGGGCGGTCGGTTGATTCAGGGGCTGATTGTTGGCTTGTCTGATGAGAGAGCTGAAGATTTGGCGGGGCATATCGGAGAATTGAAAGATATTGCAGAAGTTCTTGACTTTAGGCCGGTTCTCAATGCGGAGCAGCTCTGGCTAGCTGACCAATTGCGCCAGTCTGTCTTTTCCTATAAAATTTCCATCCTGAAGGCCATGTTGCCGAGTCTTCTTAATTCCAGCTATGACAAGTTGCTTTATCCAACGGAGCAGCTTTCAGCTGAGGAGCGGCAGGCCATTTTTGGTCAAACAGCTAGTCTTCGCTTTTCTGATTTGGACAAGAAAAGTCAGTCCAAGCTCATGCGGTTGACCCAGGCTGGTAAGATTCGCTTGGAATACCAAGCGACGGAACGTAAGCATATTAAGACAGAAACTTGGTATCAGGTGGATAGAGAGCAATTGACTCAGTTTCTGCCTTCTGCCCGAGCGAAAAAGCAGCAGGAACTTCGGACTTATCTGCTGGAAAATCCGCAATCAGGTCTTCTCAAAGATTTACGCAAACTCTTTTCACCTGCAGTCGTCAACATTTTCTTAGAAAAGGAGCTTGTCCATACAGAGGAGAGAGAGGTCAGCCGGTCTGCGGCGCATTTCCAGAAGGAGCGACAGGATAAAAAGCTGGTTCTCAATGAGGAGCAGGCAGCCGCGGTCGCTGCGATTTGTCAAAAAATCGGTAAAGAAAAAGCTCAACCCGTTTTGCTAGAAGGAGTGACGGGGAGTGGCAAGACCGAAGTTTATCTGAAGGTAATTGAGGAGGCTCTGGGTCAAGGAAAGACCGCGATTATGCTGGTACCGGAAATTTCTCTTACTCCTCAGGTGACCGATCGCTTTATTTCGCGCTTTGGTGACAAGGTGGCTATTTTGCATTCAGGCCTATCTGACGGTGAGAAGTACGATGAATGGCGCAAGGTGGAGCGGGGAGAGGCCCAGGTTGTTGTTGGTGCTCGTTCGGCCATCTTTGCTCCCTTGACAAATATCGGAGCTATCATCATTGACGAGGAGCATGAGTCCTCCTATAAGCAGGATTCCAATCCTCGCTATCATGCTAGAGAAGTAGCTCTCTTGCGAGCTCGTTACAATCAAGCTGTCTTAGTGCTGGGTTCGGCGACTCCGAGTTTGGAAAGCAGGGCCAGAGCTAGTCGTGGCGTTTATGACTTTTTGCAGTTGACTAAGCGGGCTAATCCGCTGGCACAGATTCCTCAGGTTCAAGTGGTGGACTTCCGAGATTATATCGGGCAAAATGAAGCCAGTAATTTCACTCCAGTCCTGCTAGAAGCTATTCAGGATCGTCTGGAGAATGGCGAGCAGACGGTTCTCATGCTCAACAGGCGAGGTTATTCTAGCTTTGTCATGTGTCGGGAATGCGGCACGGTGGACACCTGTCCCAACTGTGACATTTCTCTGACCCTGCATATGGACACCAAGACCATGAACTGTCACTACTGTGGCTTTACCAAGGATATTCCGCAAACCTGTCCTAATTGTGCCAGTCGCAGCATTCGCTACTATGGTACGGGGACGCAGAAGGCCTATGATGAGCTGGCGACCCTCTTTCCAGAGGCTCGCATTCTGCGGATGGATGTGGATACGACCCGTAAAAAGGGGAGTCACGAAGAAATCCTAGGGGCCTTTGGTCAGGGGCAGGCAGATATTCTGCTGGGAACTCAGATGATTGCCAAGGGACTGGATTTTCCTAATGTGACCTTGGTCGGTGTGCTCAATGCGGATACGGCTCTGAATCTGCCAGATTTTCGCTCTTCAGAACGAACCTTTCAGCTGCTGACTCAGGTAGCAGGTCGGGCAGGTCGGGCTGAAAAAGCTGGGCAAGTCTTTATCCAGTCTTACAACCCGCATCACTATGCCATTGACTTTGCCAGAAAGCAGGATTACGAAGGCTTTTACGCTTATGAAATGGGAATTCGTCGGCAGTTGGGTTATCCTCCTTATTACTATACAGTCGGGCTGACCCTATCCCACAAAGATGAGGAAACGGTAGTCAAGAAATCTTATCAGGTCATGGATATTTTACGGGGTGGCCTGTCGGACAAGGTGCAAATTTTGGGTCCCACACCCAAACCCATTGCCCGAACCCACAATCTATACCACTATCAGATTTTACTGAAGTATCGCTTTGAAGATGACCTGCAAGCTACACTCAATCAGGTCTTGGAATTAACGCAGCAAGCGGAAAACAAGGACCTGCGCCTTAGTATTGATAATGAACCCCAGAATTTTATCTGATGGCGAAAGTGAGCGAGAGCTATCAGCTTTGCTCGCTTTTTTGATATAATAGAAAGAAAAACAGTCGCAGGGGACAGGATTCTGCGACAGATTTGAGGAAATGACAGTGAAATTAATTTTTATGGGAACGCCTGACTTTTCAGCAACGGTCTTAAAAGGCCTGCTGGAAAGCGAACAATATGAAATTTTAGCGGTGGTCACTCAGCCAGACCGAGCGGTGGGCCGCAAAAAGGAAATCCGCATGACACCGGTCAAGGAAGTGGCTTTAGCTAACGGCTTGCCAGTTTACCAACCAGAAAAGTTAGCTAAAAGCGCGGACTTGGAAGAGATTATGAACTTAGGGGCTGACGGCATCGTGACAGCAGCCTTTGGTCAATTTTTGCCTAGCCGCTTGCTGGACAGCGTTAACTTCGCAGTGAATGTCCATGCGTCTCTCTTGCCCAAATACCGTGGCGGAGCGCCTATTCACTATGCCTTGATAAATGGTGACCGAGAAGCGGGTGTGACCATTATGGAGATGGTCAAGGAGATGGACGCTGGTGATATGATTGCCAGCCGATCAACAGCCGTTGAAGAGTCTGATAATGTCGGAACTCTCTTTGAAAAACTAGCAGTGATTGGCCGCGATCTTCTTTTAGAAGTTTTGCCAGCCTATGTAGCGGGAGAGATTCAAGCTCAGCCTCAAGATCCAGAGCTGGTAAATTTTTCACCCAATATCAGCCCAGAGCAAGAGCGGATTGATTGGACAAAGACTAGTCGCCAGATTTTTAATCAGGTTCGGGGCATGAATCCTTGGCCGGTGGCCCATACCCTGCTGGCTGGCCAGCGCTTCAAGATTTACGAAGTTAGCCAAGTAGAAGGCAGCGGTCGTCCAGGTGAAATCTTGACAATCAGCAAGAAAGAATTAGTGGTCGCAGCGGGGGAGGGAGCTCTTTCTCTAAAGACGGTGCAGCCATTCGGCAAGCCTAAGATGGACATCAAGGACTTTCTTAACGGTCTGGGCCGGAACTTAGCGGTAGGTGATGAATTTGGAAAGTAAGCAAAAAAGAGCCCGAGAGCTTGCTCTTGAAATTCTAGAAGAAGTCTTTGAAGAGGGAGCTTATTCCAATATTGCCCTTAATAAGGCTCTGAAACAGAGTGCCCTCAGCTCAGCTGATAAAAGCTTGGTTACGGAGTTGGTCTATGGAACGGTCGCTCGCAAAATCACTCTGGAATGGCAACTGGCTCATTGGGTGGAAGACAGGGATAAACTAGATAACTGGCTCTATATTTTACTTGAGCTCAGCCTCTATCAAATGCTCTATCTGGATAAAATCCCCCAGCATGCTGTTGTCAACGAAGCTGTTGAAATTGCAAAAGGCCGCAAGCGTGGCGGTGAAAAATACGTCAATGCGATCCTGCGGAAAATCGAGCGGGAGGGCGCAGCTGATCCGACTACTATTAACCGCAAGAATAAGCGCTACTCAGTCCAGTATTCTCTGCCAGTCTGGCTGGTCAAGGTGTTGATTGACGAATACGGGGAAGAACGCGCGGAAGCTATCTTTGCTAGTCTCTTTGAGCGCAACAAGGCCAGCATTCGAGTGACGGATTTGGCTCGAAAGGAAGAAGTTAAAGCCGTTTTGGATGCGGACGATTCGCTCTTAGCACCTTCAGCTTTAGTCAAGAAGCAAGGCCATTTTGCTGGTCATGAGTTCTTTGAAAAAGGCTTGATCACTATTCAAGACGAGTCTAGCCAGCTGGTTGCTCCGACCTTGCATATCGAAGGGAATGAGCAGATTCTGGATGCCTGCAGTGCGCCAGGTGGGAAGGCTGTGCACATGGCTTCCTATCTGACAAGTGGCCGGATTATAGCTTTAGATCTCTATGATCACAAGCTGAACTTGATTCGTCAAAATGCGGAACGTCTAGGCTTGGCAGATAAAATTACCACTAAAAAACTGGATGCGACCAAGGTATTTGAGACTTTTGGACCAAATGCTTTTGATAAGATTTTAGTAGACGCTCCCTGTTCTGGTATCGGATTAATTCGCCGCAAACCAGACATTAAATACAATAAAGAAAACGCTGATTTTGAAAATTTACAAAAAATTCAGCTGGATATATTAGACAGCGTTTGTCAAAGTCTACGTAAAGGTGGTATAATAACTTATAGTACTTGCACGATTGTGTCTGCAGAGAATTTTGAAGTAGTTAAGAATTTTCTAGAAAGACATCCAAATTTTGAGCAAGTTAGACTAGAACATGAAAGAGAAGATATCGTGAAAGACGGCTGTATTTTGATTACGCCGGAATTATACGGAAGCGATGGATTTTTTATCAGTCAATTTAGGAAGATATCGGACTAAGAGGAGGAAACTGACAGTATGGAAATTTCAATATTAACAGATGTTGGTCAAAAGCGGACAAATAATCAAGATTATGCCAATCTTTTTGTAAATCGGGCTGGCAAGACCATGATTATCTTGGCTGATGGTATGGGTGGTCACAGAGCTGGTAACATTGCCAGCGAAATGGCTGTAACAGACCTGGGTGCTGCATGGGTTGATACTCAGATTGACTCAGTGAACCAAGTCCGTGAATGGTTTGCAGAACATTTGGAACAAGAAAATCAGCGCATCCACCAATTTGGTCAAGACGAAGAATACAAGGGCATGGGCACGACGCTAGAAGCCTTGGCTATTATTGATAATCAAGCCATCTATGCTCATATTGGTGATTCTCGAATTGGCTTGATTCGCGGTGAGGAATATAGCCAATTAACCAGTGACCATTCACTTGTTAATGCTTTGCTCAAGGCTGGACAGATTACACAAGAAGAGGCGGAACGCCATCCGCAGAAAAATATTATTACTCAATCTATCGGTCAAAAAGACGAAGTGCAGCCTGACTACGGTATGATCACGTTAGAAGATGGTGATTACCTTCTGCTCAACAGTGACGGTCTGACCAATATGATTTCAGACAGCGAAATTTATGATATCGTCACCAGCGATATCAGCTTATCTGAAAAAACTGAAACCTTAATTCGCTTTGCCAACAATGCTGGAGGGCTGGATAATATCACAGTTGCTCTGGTTCGTTTTGACAAGGAGGAACAGGAATGATTCAAATCGGCAAGATCTTTGCCGGGCGATATAAAATCATCAAACAGATTGGCCGTGGCGGCATGGCAGATGTCTATCTGGCCCGAGATCTGATACTTGATGGTGAGGAGGTTGCTGTAAAGGTTCTTAGAACCAACTATCAGACAGATCCTATTGCAGTTGCCCGCTTCCAGAGAGAAGCCAAAGCGATGGCGGACTTGGATCATCCTTACATTGTCCGGATTTCCGATATTGGAGAAGAAGATGGTCAGCAATATCTGGCCATGGAATATGTGTCTGGGCTTGACCTCAAGCGCTATATCAAAGAAAATTCTCCACTTTCAAACGAAGAAGCAGTCAGAATCATGGGGCAAATCCTACTGGCTATGCGCCTGGCGCATACACGCGGGATTGTCCACCGTGATCTAAAACCACAAAATGTTCTCTTGACACCAGATGGCGATGCTAAGGTGACAGACTTTGGAATTGCCGTGGCTTTCGCTGAGACCAGTCTGACCCAAACCAATTCGATGCTGGGGTCGGTGCATTATCTTTCGCCAGAACAGGCACGGGGTTCCAAAGCCACTGTTCAGAGCGATATTTATGCCATGGGGATTATTTTCTACGAGATGCTGACAGGGCATATCCCTTATGACGGAGATAGTGCTGTGACGATCGCTTTGCAACATTTCCAAAAGCCTCTGCCTTCAATCATCGCAGAAAATCCGAATGTTCCTCAGGCCTTGGAAAATGTGGTCATTAAGGCAACGGCTAAAAAGCTGAGCGATCGCTATCAATCCGTTGCAGAGATGTATGTTGACTTGTCCAGTAGCTTATCTTATGACCGTCGAAATGAGAAGAAACTGGTCTTTGATGATGGGGCAAAGGCAGATACTAAAACTTTGCCAAAAGTTCCTCCAGTTCCTCAGTCAGCTCCAAGTCCTGTTGCAGAAGCAGTGGCTCCTAAAGCTGCGGCTGATGTGAGGAGAGAGGCCCCTGTTTTAAAAGCTCCAGTCAAAAAGCCGAAAAAACGTCATTTAAGAGCTAGATACAAGGTTATGTTTTTAGCTATTCTCTTAGTTTTTGCGGCCTTCTTCTTTCTGATCTACAAGAGTCCCGCCAATACTACGGTTCCAGATGTAGCAGGTCAAACAGTGGCAGAAGCCCGTTCGGCCATTACTGCTAAGGGTCTTGAGGTAGGAGAAGTCAAGGAGGACTACAGTGATAAAGTGGCGGAAGGTAAGATCATCAAGACAGACCCACCAGCTAATAGTCAACGTCGTGAAAACAGTAAAGTGGATTTGATTGTCTCCAAAGGAGCAAAAACTTTTACGGTAGAAAATTACGTCGGTAAGAAGTCCTCAGAGGCGATTGAAGATCTGAAAAGCACTTACAATATTCCTGAGAAGCTGATCAAGATCGTAGAAGAAGAAAGTTCTGATGCTGAAGAAGGAGTGGTCATCAGCCAAACTCCAGCTGCAGGTTCTTCTTACGATGTGACATCAAATAAACAGATTACCCTGACAGTGGCTAAAACGGTAACTAGGGTTGAAATGCCGGACTTCGGTCATCTCCAAGTTTCCTATGCCTATGCACGGGCCTATCTGATGGAGATGGGAATTGCTGCGTCTCGAATCGAGCGTGTTATCGATAGTTCTGTAGAGTCAAGTCAAGCTGATTTGGTGATATCCCAGTCTCCAGCAGCGGGTCAAAGCATCAAATTGAAATCAAATACCAAGATTAGGTTCTACGTAACAGATGGCACGGTCACTAGCTCTTCTAGTACAAGTGAGCGAACAGAACCATCATCCTCTTCAAGCAGCACGAGCGAGGAGGAAAGTCACTCGAGCTCTTCGAGCAGCTCTTCGAGCGGCTCTACGAGCGCATCGACGAGCCATCAGTGAGGCAGCTAGTCGCAGTGATCTGATTGAGTCTATTTTAGGCTTTCTAGATAAATAAAAGTATATCCCTTGATTTTCAAGGCAGACTATGCTATAATCATTTTAGTAAATATAAAAGAGAGGCGAGGAAGTATCTTCGCCTCTTGTCTGTGAGGAGGTGCAGTCTTATCGCAACAATTGTTGAATTAGTAAGAGAAGTCATTGAGCCAGCCATACAAGAACCCTATGAATTAGTAGATATTGAATACGGCAAGATGGGCGGTGACTATGTTCTCAGTGTTTTTGTAGACAAGCCCGAGGGGATTACGGTCAATGATACAGCAGATTTGACCGATATTATCAGTCCTCTGTTGGACTCTATCAAGCCCGATCCTTTTCCTGACCAGTATTTTCTGGAAGTGACTAGCCCAGGCTTGGAGCGTCCGCTGAAGACCAAGGAAGCTGTGGCAGCTGCAGTTGGAAGCTATATCCATGTCAGCCTTTATAAGGCACTGGATAAAAATAAGGTTTTCGAAGGAACGTTGCTTGGATTTGAAGATGATGTCTTGCTCATGGAATATATGGATAAAACACGCAAAAAAGAAGTTGAAATTCCATATAATCTAGTGTCAAAAGCAAGACTGGCCGTTAAATTTTAGTAACAGATCGCAATAATATAATGAAGAAAGGAATACTTTTGCTTCAGCAAAAGTTACATGAAGATGAGTAAAGAAATGCTAGAGGCCTTCCGTATTTTGGAAGAGGACAAAGGTATTAAAAAAGAAGATATTATCGAAGCAGTGACAGAATCCCTTCGCTCTGCTTATCGTCGTCGCTACGGTCAGGCGGACAGCGCAGCCATTGAGTTTAATGAAAAAACAGGTGATTTCCATGTCTATACTGTCCGTGAAGTCGTGGACGAGGTCTTTGACAGCCGCTTGGAAATCAGCCTCAAGGATGCCTTGGCGATCAGCTCTGCCTATGAGCTAGGAGACAAGATCAAGTTTGAAGAAGCGCCAGCTGAATTTGGCCGGGTAGCAGCTCAATCTGCCAAGCAGACCATCATGGAAAAGATGCGCAAGCAAACTCGTGCCATCACTTACAATACCTATAAAGAACATGAAAATGAAATCATGTCAGGAACTGTGGAGCGCTTTGATAATCGCTTCATCTATGTCAATCTGGGCACTATTGAAGCACAATTATCTAAACAAGACCAGATTCCTGGTGAGGTCTTTGCCTCTCATGACCGCATCGAAGTTTTTGTCTACAAGGTAGAAGACAATCCTCGTGGTGTCAATGTTTTCGTTAGCCGTAGCCATCCAGAGATGATCAAGCGCTTGATGGAGCAGGAAATTCCTGAAGTTTACGACGGAACGGTAGAAATCATGAGCGTGTCTCGTGAAGCGGGCGATCGAACCAAGGTAGCAGTTCGCAGCCACAATCCAAACGTGGATGCTATCGGAACCATCGTCGGACGTGGTGGTGCCAATATCAAGAAGATTACCAGCAAATTCCACCCAGCCAAGTATGATTCCAAAAGTGGTCGTATGATTCCGACTGAGGAAAATATCGATGTCATCGAGTGGGTTGCTGATCCAGCCGAGTACATCTACAATGCCATTGCTCCAGCAGAGGTCGATCAAGTTATCTTCCATGCAGAAGACAACAAGCGAGCTTTGGTTGTTGTGCCAGATAATAAACTTTCTCTGGCTATCGGCCGTCGTGGTCAAAACGTTCGCTTGGCAGCTCATTTGACTGGCTTTAGAATTGATATTAAGTCAGCCAGCGAATTTGAAGCAATGGAAGCAGCCAACGAGCTTGGTGGATTTGGCCAAGATTATGTACCAGCCGAAGTAGATGCTCCTTCAGCAGAATTTGAAGCAGAAGAGCTGGCAGATGGTACAGAAGTGGCAACTGAAATCGAACTCGAAGAAAGTGAATCAGTAGCCGCAGAATAAGGGAGGCAGATATGGCAAAAACAAGAAAAATCCCTTTAAGAAAATCAGTTGTGTCAAATGAATTGATTGACAAGCGTGATCTGTTGCGCATCGTCAAGAATAAAGAAGGTCAGGTATTCATTGATCCGACAGGCAAGGCCAATGGGCGGGGCGCTTATATCAAGCTAGATAATGAAGAAGCTCAGCAGGCCAAGAAAAAGCGGGTCTTTAATCGTAGTTTCAGTATGGAAGTAGAAGAAAGTTTCTACGACGAGCTGATTGCCTATGTCGATCACAAGGTCAAGAGAAGAGAGTTGGGTCTTGAATAAAGAAAAACTAGCAAACTTGCTGGGTTTGGCCCAGCGGGCTGGCCGCATCATTTCAGGAGAAGAATTGGTCATCAAAGCCATCCAAGAAGGCAAGGTTCATCTGATCTTTCTAGCTGAAGATGCCGGACCAAATCTGACGAAAAAGATTACTGATAAAAGCCATTATTACAAGATAGAAGTGTCAACCGTGTTTTCAACACTGGAATTAAGCACTGCGATTGGCAAAGCTCGTAAAGTAGCCGCCATCACAGATGCTGGTTTTACAAAGAAAATGAGGTCTCTTATGCAATAGAAGAGGAGGACAAGAATTGTCTAGAATTAGATTGTACGAAATCGCAAAAGAATTGGGGAAGGAAAGTAAAGAGGTAGTAGCTCGGGCTAAGGAATTAGGGCTAGAAGTTAAAAGCCACTCGTCCAGCGTAGAAGAAGAAGCAGGTCAGCGTATCAAGGCTAGCTTCGCGGCTAAAGAAGTCGCTAAGCCCCTTCCAGAGAAAGAAGCGGCTGTCCAGCCCGCACCAAAAAAAGTAGTTGAAAAACCAGCTGCTTCAGTCCAAAAGGAAGTGGCTCCAGCTAAAAAAGAAGAGCCAAAAGTTGCCGAAGCAGTGACAACTGAAGCTCCTGCTAAACCGGCTCCAGCTCGGCCACAAAGTCGAAATTTTAAGGCAGAGCGTGAAGCGCGTGCCAAGGAACAAGCAGAGCGACGTAAGCAGCAACAAAATCGGAAACCACAAAATTCTGACCAGAAGGAAAGTAATGAGCGTGATCGTCATGACCGCAAGGCCAACAACGATCGCCAAGAGCGTCGCAATGACCGTCGTGATAATCGTGGTCAAGATGGCCGTCGGAATGGTCAGAATCATCAAGGATTTAACGGTCAAAACCGCCAACAGCCTCAAGGGCCGAAAATTGACTTTAAGGCTCGGGCAGCAGCTCTGAAAGCAGAGCAAAATGCGGAGTATGCCCGTTCTAGTGAGGAGCGTTTTAAACAGGCTCAAGCAGCTAAAGAGGCACATGAACGCCAGAATAGACGAAAAGAGCCAGTCCAAGCAGAGCCAACAACTGCTGAAGTATTTAAAGCTGCTCCAGCTGAAACAGTCCAACCGGCTGCTCCTGCACCAGCACAAGCTGCGGTAGATACTCGTCGTAAAAAGCAAGCTCGACCAGATAAGAAGCGCGATGATTTTGATCGCGAAGAAGAAGGTCCAAGAAAACAACAAAAGAATCGAAATAGTCAAAATCAAGTGAGAAATCAAAGAAACAGTAACTGGAATAACAATAAGAAAAATAAAAAAGGAAAAGGTAACCAGAATCAGGTTCCAAAACCTGTTACAGAACGCAAGTTCCATGAGTTGCCAAGCGAATTCGAATACACAGATGGCATGACCGTTGCGGAAATCGCAAAACGGATCAAGCGCGAGCCAGCTGAAATTGTTAAGAAGCTCTTTATGATGGGCGTGATGGCAACACAAAACCAATCTCTTGACGGTGATACTATTGAGCTCCTCATGGTGGATTACGGTATCGAAGCTAAGAAGAAGGTAGAAGTGGATACAGCTGATATTGAGCGCTTCTTTGTCGAAGAAGGCTACATCAATCCAGACGAATTAGTAGAACGTCCGCCAGTTGTTACCATCATGGGACACGTTGACCATGGTAAAACAACCCTCTTGGATACTCTACGTAACTCTCGCGTTGCGACAGGTGAAGCGGGTGGGATCACTCAGCATATCGGTGCCTACCAGATTGAGGAAAATGGCAAGAAGATTACTTTCTTGGATACGCCTGGACACGCGGCCTTTACTTCGATGCGTGCGCGTGGTGCTTCTGTTACCGATATTACCATCTTGGTCGTAGCAGCTGATGACGGTGTTATGCCTCAGACTATTGAAGCGATCAACCACTCTAAAGCCGCTAATGTGCCAATTATTGTGGCTATCAACAAGATCGATAAGCCAGGTGCCAATCCTGAGCGCGTAATTGGTGAATTGGCTGAGCATGGTGTTATGTCAACTGCTTGGGGTGGAGATTCTGAGTTTGTTGAAATCTCTGCGAAATTCAACCAAAACATCGATGAACTCTTGGAAACAGTTCTGCTTGTAGCAGAAATTCAGGAACTCAAAGCAGATCCAACAGTTCGCGCTATCGGTACGGTTATCGAAGCCCGTTTGGATAAAGGAAAAGGTGCGGTTGCAACCCTTCTTGTCCAACAAGGTACGCTGAATGTACAAGATCCAATCGTTGTCGGAAATACCTTCGGACGCGTGCGGGCTATGACCAATGACTTAGGTCGTCGTGTCAAAGTAGCAGGTCCATCTACGCCGGTTTCTATCACTGGTCTCAATGAAACTCCGATGGCGGGTGACCACTTTGCCGTCTATGAAGATGAAAAAGCTGCGCGTGCAGCCGGTGAAGAACGTGCGAAACGTGCCCTTCTCAAGCAACGTCAAGCTACTCATCGTGTCAGTCTGGAAAATCTCTTTGATACCCTCAAAGCTGGTGAAGTCAAGTCTGTTAACGTCATTATCAAAGCCGATGTACAAGGTTCTGTAGAAGCCTTGGCTGCTTCCTTGCAGAAGATTGAAGTGGAAGGCGTTAAGATTACCATTGTCCACTCAGCAGTTGGTGCTATCAATGAGTCTGATGTGACATTGGCAGAAGCTTCAAATGCCTTTATCATTGGCTTTAACGTTCGTCCTACACCGCAAGCCCGCCAGCAAGCAGAAGCTGATGATGTAGAAATCCGTCTCCACAGCATTATCTATAAGGTTATCGAAGAAATGGAAGATGCCATGAAAGGAATGCTGGACCCAGAATACCAAGAAAAAATCATCGGGGAAGCCCTTATCCGCGAAACTTTCAAAGTTTCCAAGGTTGGTACTATCGGTGGATTTATGGTTATCAATGGTAAAGTTACCCGTGATTCTAAGGTTCGTGTCATCCGTGATGGCGTCGTAATTTACGACGGTCAGTTGGCTAGCTTGAAGCACTTCAAGGATGATGTGAAAGAAGTCACTAACGGCCGCGAAGGTGGTCTCATGATTGACGGCTATAACGATATCCAAGTGGATGATACGATTGAAGTCTATATCATGGAAGAAATTAAGAAATAAGCTAAGAAATCTGTAAAGACTCTCAGTGAAAAGCATATTGGATGGAAATTGATACTTTTTATCTCAAGCATCTTTTTACAAAGAGTTTAGAGCGACTTTCATTCAACTAAAACTAAAAATATGAGAGTGGGACAGAAATCGGTAATTCGTTAGAATTCGATTTCGTCGTCCCACC
>CAJPQE010000029.1:0-17300 GCA_905372795.1 Streptococcus cristatus
ACAAGAAAAACTCTTCCCTCAGGCCTCCTGTCCCTATCCTGTCTATTTTATACCCCAACTGGTTCCTAACAAAAAAATTTGAGACATCTCAGGGAATTTTTATGACATGTTAGGCTTTAAAGAATAAAAAATAGCTTGATTACTAATTATGTAATCAAGCTATTTAATAAGAAAAGCATCTCTTAATTTTCTTCCATTTTGGATTTTATTTCATCATAGGAAAGGGCATGTGCCTCTCGTTCCAGGTCTTTTTCAGATTCCTCTGGCATATGACCTGTTTCATAGAGAGATTTAATTTGGGTGCTATCAAGCGTTTCATATTTAAGCAATGCTTCTGCAATCAATTTATGGGTTTCACGATTTGCTTGAATAATCTCAGCTGCTTTGTTTCTTGCTTCATTTAGTAATGAACGAACTTCCTCATCAATCTCATAGGCTGTTTGCTCTGAAATTGATTTTTGAGGACTTTGTGCACCAAACATAGCATGGTTACCTTCGTATTGGACTGGGCCAAGTTTTTCACTCATACCGTATTCAGTGACCATTGCACGCGCCATCTGTGTAGCTTGTTCAAAGTCATTGGAGGCTCCTGTAGTTTGGACATTAAAGATAATCTCTTCAGCTACACGACCACCCATGAGACCAGCCAATTGCTCTTTCATATCTTCTTTAGATAGAAGCATTTGGTCTTCCTTAGGCAGGGCAATCATATATCCGCCAGCGCGTCCACGAGGCACAATAGTTACCTTGTGTACGACACGCGCATTGGACAAAACAAGTCCGACAATCGTATGCCCCGCTTCATGGTAAGCGACAATCTGACGATCGCGCTCTGAAACGGTTTTATCTTTCTTAGACGGTCCTGCGATTACTCTGTCTTCTGCTTCATCAATATCATCGGCATCGATGACTTTTTTGTTACGACGAGCAGCAACCAGAGCAGCCTCATTCAAGACATTTTCCAAATCAGCACCAACAAAACCAGGTGTCTGTTGGGCAACTAATTTCAAATCAACGTTTTTAGCTAGTGGTTTATTCTTAGCATGAACGCGAAGAATAGCTTCCCGACCCTTCACGTCAGGACGGCCAACCAAGACTTTTCTGTCAAAACGACCTGGACGTAGAAGAGCTGGATCAAGAACATCCGAACGGTTAGTAGCCGCAATGATAATGATACCTTCATTGCCTTCAAAACCATCCATTTCAATCAAGAGCTGATTAAGAGTTTGCTCCCGCTCATCGTTACCACCGCCAAGTCCAACACCACGCTGACGACCGACGGCATCAATTTCATCGATGAAGATAATAGCAGGAGCCGCTTTTTTCGCATCTTCAAATAGAGAACGAACACGGCTTGCTCCGACACCTACGAACATTTCAACAAAGTCAGAACCTGAGATGCTGAAGAAAGGAACACCTGCTTCACCAGCAACTGCCTTGGCAAGCAAGGTCTTACCAGTCCCCGGAGGGCCTTCCAAAAGAACACCTGCCGGAATACGAGCACCCAGCTTAGTATAACGTTTTGGATCTTTCAGGAATTCAACAACTTCAACAAGTTCTTGTTTTTCCTCTTCTGCACCAGCAACATCTGAGAAGCGTACTTTGATATCTTCTTTATTGGCCGCACGAGCTTTATTGCGTCCAAAATTCATAGCGCCACGAGCACCGCCACCGCCTTGATTCATCATAGACATAAAGATGAAGGCGATGATGATAAATGGAACCAAGGAAATCAAAAGATTAATCCACATTCCACTGGAGCTTTCACGCTTAATAGTCACTTCTGTCTCATGCTCAGCAGCTAGCTTTTGCAAATCAGAAACTGTTGTATCTGATGGCAAAACAACACTAGTAAATCTGCTAACTTTTGAGATTTCCGGACTGAAAAACAGGATTCCTGTCGTATCTTTTGATTCTTTAGGTTTTTTATAAGTACCTGATACCTCGATAATACTACCATTTGGCTGGTAGCTCATCTCTATAACATTATTATTTTGGATTTCTTTTACTAATTGGCTGTAGTTGATTTGCTGGCTACGACCTGTCGCACTTCCTGTAAAGAAATACTGAAAACCTGTAACAAGGACTACAATAATTAGAATATAGAGAAAAGGATTTTTTATAAAACCATTATTTTGTTTATTTTTCATTTATATCTAGTAAACCTTTATTTTGTATAAACTTCTTCTTTCAAGACACCTACATAAGGAAGATTGCGATAATACTCATCATAATCTAGTCCATAACCCACTACAAATTCATTTGGAATTGTAAAGCAAGTGTAGTCTGCCTCAATGTCAACAATGCGTCCTTCTGGCTTATCCAACAACGTAGCAATTTTTACAGATGCTGCATTTCTTTCTTTGAACAAATTACACAAATTCTTCAAAGTTTGGCCAGTATCGATAATATCTTCAACAAAAAGAATATCACGACCCGTAATATCTTGATCAATATCTTTGATAATATTAATCACGCCACTACTAGTTGTACCGCCATGGTAACTAGACACCAGCATAAAATCTAATTCAATATCTGTATCCACGTGTTTGATCAATTCGGCCATAAAAGGAACCGAACCCTTCAAAATTCCTACAAAAATAGGCTTTTTACCTTGATAGTCTACTGTCAGCTGTTGGCCCAATTTTTTTGCTGCTGCTACGATTTCCTCATGAGAAACCAATACTTTTTTAATATCTTGTTCTAGCATAATTTTACCTATCTAATTTTCTGAATATAAAGTACAGTACTCATTATATCACTTTTTAATTCCTTACTCAAATCACTGATAGCGATATTTACAATTGCCAAGATCTGCTGATTTTGCTCAACAATAATTGCTTTTTCGCGTTCTTCAAATGGAATTTTTTGATCAATGAATAGTCGACGAAGTTTTTTGTGATGTCCTTTCAAACGAAGACAATCACCTGTTTTCCTGCGACGTAAAAGAAGTGGTGTTTCACGTGAAACTGCAATCGCTTGAACATTTTCCCCCTCCAAAGGAGTGCCAAATGAGAATTGATAGTCCCCAAATTGAAGTTGATTACCACATTCTAACAGAATTGAGTCCATTTTCAAATCAGACCTACGACTGATTTTTCTGATTTCAAAATGCTTATAATCTTTCACCAACTCATATTCATCCTTTAAAGGGTGGATGTAATTAGCCTTGGTTCGTAAGATTCCTAAGATTTCTTCAAATTGCTTTTTATTTATATTTAATGAAGGAAATTTCTTCAAATACTCCTGCAGAAGGAAATTTTGCACTTCTGGAATTTGTTGCTCAAATACTTCAAGATTTGTAACGTCCAATCCCTGCGTCAGATGAGACAGGGCTGTCTGTAAATCCTCAACTTCTTTCCCTAAAGAAATCAGAGAATCCTTAAAGCGTGGATTTTCTTTTTCAAGACTTGGAAGATAAAGATTACGAATCCGATTTCTGAGATAATCATTTTGAAGATTACTCTTATCTTCAAAATGCAAAATATCAGGAAAGTCTTGCTTATGAAAATAAAGCAGAGGTCGGATTAATTCGCCATTTGCAAAGGATTGAACCTCGGTCATTCCAGACAAGTGGCGCAGCCTTGCTCCTCTTATTAACCTCATAAACACCGTCTCGGCCTGATCATCAGCATGGTGAGCCGTTACCAAGGCCGTGTAGCCTTCTGCCAACATGATTTCTTCAAAAAAACGATAGCGAAATTGCCGAGCTTTTTCCTCAGAAAAATCACCTGAAAAATTTGAGCTGAAAAATTTCACACCAAGTTGCTGGGCAAAATTTGACAGCTCTTTTTCTTCCATATTTGACTCTGGTCGTTGCTTGTGGTTGACATGCGCTATGCCCAGCTCAATCTCTAGTTCTTCCCTGTTCTGGTACAAAAGATGGAACAAGGTCATCGAATCCAAGCCACCAGAAACTGCTACCAGCACTTTCCGATGATTTTGAAAATACCGCTTTTCCTGCATTTGTTTGCGAAACTTCTGATCGATCATTTCAGAACTCCGTACACATCATCTGCGATTTTAGAAATTGTATCGTAATCCGAATTATTCGTAAGAATAGCAATGATAAATGGCGAATCCGCATACACAATAGCGACATCATGCTTGAAGTCGTAAGCATCACCAATTTTATGAGCTACTTTTACATTGATGTTTTTAGAAATTCGCTGATTGTCATAATTTGTTTGAGACAAGGCATCGATAATCATGCCATTTTGCTTATAAATGGCTTCCATAACATTTCCTGCCATTCGAGCCGAAGCTTGTCTGCTTTCCACATCCCACTTTTTACCCGCAATTTTTTCAATAGTATTTTGAAATTGGCTATCAGATTGATTGCTTGTATAATAGGCGAGGATATTGTGGGCCACATTATCCGACTCTTTTGCTACTCCATTGATTAAGTCCTGCACAGAATATTCCTTATCATTTGCTGATTTGGAAATACTGCCGCTTCCCTCAGGGTCATAGGCACCTGCAAAATCATTGACAGCCGCTGTATATTTGAACTTTTTATCCAAGGAAAGGCTATGATTGTTTAGTTGCTCCTGCGCATAATAAAGATAAGGAATTTTCGTCACACTAGCTGAGTACATTTGTTGATCTGGATTGATACCTGCTTCTTTGCCCGTTTCTAGCTGTTTTACATAAATAGAAAAATCAGCTTTTTTGTACTTAGAATTTAGAAGCTCCTGAACCTTTTCCATCCGATTATCTTCTTGGGAAAGAAAATCAACAGAAACCCAACCTTGACCTTCAATTTTAGCGTATTCTCCCTTAGCTGTTTGAGCAATTTGTACTACCTTTACTTTGCTATAAGCAGGTAGTTTAGCTGCAATCTTTTTAGAAGAATTGATCGGGATAGTATCGTAGAGCACATAGTTAGGGACCAGCCATCTTTCCTGTTTAACATCTGTGATAGACTGAACCGTATCCTCATAAATACTATTTTTATCTGCAATTACAAACTGACCATTCTTTAATTGAAAGATAGGGATCCCAGCTTCATTTACATGCAGCTCTATCAGCTCTAGTGGCTGATCTGGCAGAAGTTTCCCAGCTACCTTAGTCAAAGTAGCATCTGTGAAAGTAGGCGTTTCTTCATAAACATTAGGATTTGTAGGGATACTCGTATGGTAACGGCCATAAGCTGTACCTGTCAACTGATACTTTTCTTCTTCGTCTAAAACAAGTTCCTTTTCAGTACTGATTGCTGTTTGACTGCTCCATAAAGCTGGCAGTAAAAATATCAGCAAAAGTAACTTACGCATGACCTCCCCTTTCCTTTTTTGTTTCTTGAAGTTTTAAAGCTTGATTCTTTTCGGATAATTCTGCTAGTTTTTCATCCGAAAAAGATAAAAATTTCTCTATATTTTGAAGTAAATTTTCCATGATTATTGTGGTAATAAATCTGGTGTTGTGTAAATGTATTCTCCTTCTTTTGAAAAAGAATACTTGGCACGAGCATATTTGGCAGCATAGCTGTCATCTTTCAACTTGGTTGCAATATCAGACTGATAGCTCTTTTCTTCACCTAATTTTTCATATTTTTTCTGTAGTTGTGCATATTGAGCACGGCGATTAAGTAAAGTTTCGTAGCTCTGGTATAAATTATAGGCTGGAAGAATAAAAAGTAGCATGACTAAAATTAGAACCCATCCCATAAAACGATTTCGCTTCCGACGCTCCTCATCGAGGTATCTGCGACGCTGATTTTCATCTTGGATAAAGCGATTATTTATTTGAACAATATTTCTAGACATTTTCTTCAATCCTTGTCTCACTGATAATTTCATACATTTTAGCAGCATCTTCTTTTTTAGTACTGTCTTTCATCTCAAGAACCCGCACTGTTAATAGCTTATTGCCAAAACGAACTTCAATTTGATCATTGATTTTCAAATCTGTCGAACTTTTTGCCAAGATTCCATTTACCTTGATACGGCCTTTATCTGCTACCTCTTTAGCTACAGGGCGTCGCTTGATAATGCGTGATACCTTTAAATATTTGTCTAATCTCATAGTCTTTTCCTCGATTTTCTCTTAATATTCTATCATTCTTTTGAAAGAAACAAAGCTAAAAAGCTGAAATTTTACCGAATTGTAATGTTTATTCAGCTTTTCGATTCTTGATTTCTACCAGTTTTTCACCAAAGTTCAGCAAGTTTTCCAAGATCTCGAAATCCTTTTTATTCCGAACATCAAAAATGACTTCAATCAAGCCTTTCTGCTCTCCAATTCGAGCCTTTAGATTTGTCGTTGATATAGCTTCAAAATAATCTTGGGTCAGATAGATTTGCTGAGAAATTTTTTCAAAACGAATGATGACAGATTCTTGCTTCCGCTCAACAAGTGCCACAAAGGCTTGATCAAGATAGGATTTGACTAAACCAATCTCCAGTAGGTAAGCCACTACATCCGGATATTCTCCAAAGCGGTCAATCAATTCATCTTGCAGATGTTCATAGTTTACACGATTGTCAATTTCACGAATTCTCTTGTAAACCTCAATTTTCTGACGCTCATCAGAAATATAATCACTTGGAAGATAGGCATCAATCTGAAGATTGATTTCAGCATTACTTTTTTGGCGCTTGGTTTCCTTACCTTGCTTCTTAGCAATAGCTTCTTCTAAAAGCTGAGAATACATTTCAAATCCTACAGAATCAATGAAACCTGACTGTGAACTTCCTAAAATATTTCCTGCTCCGCGGATAGACAAATCCCTCATAGCAATTTTGAATCCAGATCCTAACTCGGTAAATCCTTTAATGGCTTCTAGTCTTTTTTCTGAAACTTCAGTCAGAGATTTATCTGGCCGATACATAAGATAGGCATAGGCGATTCGGTTGCTGCGGCCAACTCGACCACGAAGTTGATACAAGGTTGACAACCCCATGTGGTCAGAATTTTCGATAAAGAGAGTATTTGCATTTGGAATGTCGACACCTGTTTCAATAATCGTTGTCGTAACTAAAATATCATATTCGCCATTAACAAAGTCTAATAGAGTATTTTCCAAACGCACCTCAGTCATCTGTCCATGAACATAACCAATTGAAGCCTCTGGAATCAACTCTTTTAATTCGGAAACTTTTTGCTCAATGGTGTCAACTTTATTGTAAAGGTAGTAAACCTGTCCGCCTCGGTCTATTTCACGTAAAACCGCATCCCGAATAACCGTCCTATTATTCTCTAAAACATAGGTTTGGACTGGATAACGATTTGTCGGTGGTGTTTCAATGACCGATAAATCTCGAATCCCTAACATCGACATATGAAGGGTTCTTGGAATAGGGGTAGCCGTCAAGGTCAGAACATCAACCTTCTTTTTTAGTTCCTTCAACTTTTCCTTGTGCTTGACACCGAAACGCTGCTCTTCATCTATCACCAGTAGCCCCAAATCAGAAAATGTCACATCTGCTGATAGGAGGCGATGGGTACCGATAATAATATCAATCTGCCCTTTTTCCAATTTTTCTAGAGTCTCTTTTTGTTCCCCTTTACTTCTAAAACGACTGAGAACATCGACATTCACGGCAAAATCATTGAAACGTTCTTTAAAGTTTGTGTAGTGTTGCTGAGCTAAAACAGTGGTCGGAACCAAGATTGCCACCTGCTTATGATCGTTGACAGCCTTAAAAGCAGCCCTCATAGCCACCTCTGTCTTCCCAAAACCAACATCGCCAACCAAGAGTCGATCCATTGGACGGTCGCTCTCCATATCTTTCTTGATTTCCTGAATGCTTCTGAGCTGGTCATCTGTTTCCACATACGGAAAGGCATTGTCAAACTCTACTTGATGCTGGTCATCACTAGAAAATTGGAAACCTTTTAATTGACTACGCTCTGCATATAATTTAATAAGGTCATCGGCAATGTCTTCAACCTGATGCTGGACTTTTTGCTTTGTTTTTTGGAAACGCCCATCATTTAACTTGTTAATTTTAGGCGCTTTTCCATCGCTAGCTACATATTTAGACAGAAGATTGATTTGATCCACCGGAATGGAGATACGATCTGCATTTTGATACTGAATCGTCAAATAATCCCGATGAACTCCTGAAACCTCAATAGTTTCAATTCCTAAATAGCGACCAATACCGTGGATATTATGAACCACACAATCGCCTTTTTCCAGCTCATTATAGTCTTTCAGCCTTTCAGCATTAGAAATATTTTGACGACGAATCCTACGTTTGATTTTTTTCTGAATCATCTCATGTTCAGTAATCAAAATGATTTTTTCATCGACAAAATTAAATCCTTGAACTAGATTTCCTTCTATAAGCTGGACAGCTTTTTCATGGATGTCTTTTTCCTTGATGTAATCTAAATGAATCTCATAATCCTGTAAAGTTTTATGTAAACTTTGTAAACTTGCGGCTGAATTTGCCTGCAAGACTACCGTATAATCCGATTTTCTAAAGCGATTGACTTCTTCTTTTAAGAGAGGAAACTGACTAAAGAATTCCTGCATTGGATATTGATTAAATTGATAAAGTGCATCAAATTTTAGATTTCCTAAGCCTTTATGGAAATTAGAAAAAAATGTAGCAGGTTTATATTTACGATAGTCCTGATAATTATTTGCAAAGTATTGTTGATTTGACAGTGCTTTACTATTTTGTAAATCATCTGTCAAGATATCGGCAACTTCTAATTCAAACTGTGCATGCTTGTCCATTATTTTTTGAAAATCATCAAAAAATATAGGAGTGTGCGTTGGCAAATAGTCTAAAATGGTCCATTCTTTCTGATAGAAAAAGGAAAGAAATTTGCGAATATCTGCATGATGAGATTGCTCTCTAGCAGAGCTTAATACTTCTTCTAAATAGGATTTTAAAGAAGGTTCAACAACCATTGAAAGGGACGCTTCAAGATTTTTCTGCCCTCTTGCATAATCTTCTTCTGTCAATAGAAGATCTGTAACAGGCTCTATCAAAATCTGTTCCACATTTTCAAGAGAAAGCTGGTTTTCAGGATTGAAAATCCTTATGCCATCAATCTCATCTCCAAAAAACTCTATCCGATAAGGATATTGAGCCGAGCGTTCAAAAATATCTAGAATATCCCCTCTCAGACTGTACTCTCCTTGACTGAGAACCTGAGAAACCTTTTTATAACCATTACTTGACAAAGACTTGACTAAGTTGTCAATGTCATATTCTTCAGTAACAGAAAGGATAAGCTCAGATTTTTTAAAAATATCAGGCTGGGGCAATAATAAACGACTGGCTGCAACGTTGATGATCAGAATCCCATTTTTCTCTTTGTCTGATAAAAAATTCAAGGCTTCTAATCTGGCAAAGATTTTTTCTTGCGATGAAAAAACAAACTCAGCCAAAGGCGTATCATCTGCCAAGAAAGTATAGACTTTTTCCTCCCCCAACAAAGAAATCAAATCACTAGCCAGACGCTCTGCTTCATTTTGACTCGAAGTAATGACTAGGATTTTCTCCTGCTCTTCTAAGCTACTAGCAATCGCTAAAGCCTTTGTTGAAGCTGAAAGTCCCATCACTAACTGACGGGTCTTCTTTTGTAACTGTTTCTTCCAATCTACAATTTGTTGGTTTCGACCAAATAGATCAAGTAGTGTCATTGTCTTATCCATTGTATTGTTGCATGGTCTGCTCAAAATTCTCAGTTTGTAAATAATATTTTACAGCACTGTCAACTTTTTCTAATGTGTTTAAAATACTGATATAATCTTCCTCATCAAATTTTCCTAACACATGATGAATAACTGACATATTATTTTTAGGTCTTCCGATGCCAATTTTCACTCGCTTGAATTCCTGTGTTCCAATATGTTTAATGATGGACTTAATGCCATTGTGCCCGCCAGCTGAACCTTTGGTACGAAGGCGAATTTTCCCAACTTCCATATCCAGATCATCATAGATAACGAGTAAGTCATCTATATCTAAGCCGTAGTAAGTGAGCAGGGCATGGACTGCTTTCCCACTTTCATTCATAAAAGTAGTCGGTTTTACAAAATAGACTTTTTCCCCATTCAAGAAAGTTGAAGCAATGTCTGCTTGAAAAATCTTATCTGCTGTAAACTTTAGATTTAATTCTTTACACATTTTGTCAACTAACATAAAGCCAACATTATGTTTGGTCTCAAAATATTTATCTCCTGGATTTCCTAATCCAACAATTAATTTTGTCATTTTACTCCTTTATAAAAGCCAAAAGGGCTGGAAATTCCTTTCCAACCTATGTATTTTAACTTTACACTTAATTTACACGTTAAAGCGGAATTCCATAATATCGCCATCTTGAACGATATACTCTTTTCCTTCTTCACGTAAGCGTCCAGCTTCTTTTACAGCCTTCTCAGAGCCATATTTTACTAAATCATCATAAGACATCGTCACTGCACGAATGAAACCTTTCTCAAAGTCTGAGTGAATGATACCAGCTGCTTGAGGAGCTTTCATACCACGCTTAAAGGTCCAAGCACGGACTTCCTTTTCACCAGCGGTAAAGTAGGTTCCAAGTCCCAACAAATGATAGGCTGCACGTGTCAATTTGTCTACACCTGACTCTGTCAAGCCAATAGCTTCCAGAAATTCTGCCTTGTCTTCATCGTCCAGTTCAGAAATTTCCTCCTCGGCACGTGCTGAGATGACAACAACTTCAGCATTTTCTGTAGCAGCAAATTCGCGAATCTGCTTCACATAGTCAATATTGTCTGGATCTGCAACTTCATCTTCACCGACATTGGCCACATAAAGCACCGGCTTAGTCGTTAAAAGAAAAAGGCCTTTGACAATTTTTTGCTCTTCTTCTGTAAACTCAACTGTCCGAGCTGACAGACCATCTTCCAGGACAGGCTTAATTTTCTGTAAAACATTAAATTCTGCCACTGAGTCCTTGTCCTTCTGAGTGCGAGCCATCTTCTCAACACGCGCATAGCGTTTGTTAATGCTTTCCAGATCGGCCAAAATAAGCTCTAGATTGATGGTCTCAATATCAGCCATAGGATCGACAAAATCAGACTCACGGCCTTGTTCCCGCATGACATTTTCATCATCAAAGGCACGGACTACATGGACGATAGCATCCACTTCACGGATATTGGCCAAGAATTTATTTCCCAGACCTTCTCCTTTTGAAGCTCCCTTTACAATACCTGCAATATCTGTAAACTCAAATGTAGTAGGAACCTTCTTTTGAGGTTTAATCAATTCTGTTAGTTTGTCCAAACGAGCATCTGGCACCTCTACCCGACCGACATTTGGATCAATGGTCGCAAAAGGGTAGTTAGCAGCTTCTGCCCCTGCTTTTGTAATTGCATTAAATAAAGTTGACTTGCCCACATTAGGCAATCCAACAATCCCTGCTGTTAAAGCCATTCGTATCTTCTCCATTCATCTTTTCAATCCAAACCATTATACCATAAATCCTTATCCTAAACAGCGGATTTGAATGAAAAATTTCCTGCTTTCTGGATAGAAATAAAAAAATATTTTCTACAAAAAATGATATAATATAGTTAATATTTTGATAAAAGGAGTTAGCCATGAAAAAAATGACAATTAAAACCTTTGTTCTTTCTTTCTTGACCATGTTTACTTTACTTTTTTTAGCTGCCTGCAGTAGCAGTCCTAAAAAAGCCTATTTTCAGTTGATTGATCAAAAGACCAAGCAAGACAGCCGGATCACTCTTGAGTATAAGGGCGATGATTTGCTGAACAATGAAACCAGCAATGTTTTCTATTATGAGCCTATCGGATTGACAAAAGATACTGCCAAAGAACAAATTGGAGGCTACATGCAAACGCTGGAAAATATTAAAGGACTTACTAATAAAATCGAATATAAAGACGATCATTTGACGCAAAAGATGACGATGGATTTTAGCAAGGCAGATATTTCAGAACTGAAAAGCAAGCAGCTTATCCAAACAGATGGAGACCAAAAAGCTAATTATATCAGTTATAAAGAAACGGTAAAATCTCTTGAAGCTTCTGGCTATAAAGAAGTCAAAGACGGCAAATTTGAAGAACTTAAATAAAAGCAGAAAACGGATAAGACTTTCTTGGTCTTATCCGTTCTTTGTTGATGAGATAGGTCATTCAAAATTGGATTAATCAAAACTATTAACTATTCGATGACCTTCTTCATTTTTCTTTCAAAATCATATCTGCTCATCATGACAACGTGTTCGCAGTTACTGCAGCGAATCTTAATATCTGCTCCCATGCGGACGACTTCCCAACGATTGGCCTTCTTGCCCGTCGACTTAATGGTACAGGCATGGGGCTTTTTCATTTCTACAAAAGTTCCAAGTTCGTACATCTTCTCTCCTTTTGACAATCTTTTTTTATTATCTTAAAAATACAGATTAGCGCTTCTCTCAACCCTAGCTGTATTATACCACAAGTTTAGAATCAGCTGGATTGTAAATGATCAAAATAAGACAAGGCGGATCGAGTCAGCCTTGTCTTAAATCTTATCTTCTAATTAGTACGGACTGGCGTGATCAGCTGGATAAAGTTTTCAGCATCTTCGCTTGGTACTAAAGTGAAAGGACGAACAGCTGAAATAAAGCTAATGGTCACCTTCTCACTATCGACTGCCTTTAGCGCTTCGATCAGGTAGGTAGGATTGAAACTGATGGTCAAATCTTCTCCTGAAACACTTTCTGTATCAATTTCTTCATTTACGCGTCCAACTTCTGGTGAATGGACATGAGCGCTGACAATACCCTTCACAATTTCCAATTTCACTGTTCCGTTTTGAGTCGCATTGGACAGAAGACGAGACCGTTCCATGGCATGACGTAAATTATTGGTATTAAAGGTCACAACGCTTGAAAATTCTGTCGGAATCAAGCGGTCTGTGTCAGGATAGTTTCCTTCCAGCAGGCGTGTATAGAAGCTGATATTTTCACTTCTAAAGAGAAGTTGATTATTGGCAAAGAAAACCTCTACTGTTTCAATTTCGTCTGTGAAAACAGCTGTAAATTCACGCAGGGAACGGCTAGGGATCACCACATCAAAGTCATCCCCCTTCTTATCTAAAGTAATTTTCTTTTGGCTCATCCGGTGAGAGTCTGTCGCAACTGTTTTGAGGGATTGGTTATCTGTCAAAACAAAATGAACACCCGTCAAAATAGGACGGCTTTCTTGCGTACTAGCAGCAAAAGCTGTCTCATTGATGATATTTTTAAGGACTTTTGTTTCTAGAACCAAAGGATTGCTAGTAGAGACTTCTTGGATACGTGGATATTGATCAGCATCTTTTCCTTTTAGCGTAATTTCTGACTTGCCGCTGGTAAGGACGATTTGTTTTTGCTCAATTTCTTTGAAATCAAGCACGATATCTGGCAAGCTAGAAATGACATTGATAAAGAAATTTGCTTCGAGGAGGATAGAACCTGGTGAAGTAATCAAGAGCCCAGCATTTTCATTTTGCACTGAAATAAAGTTTTCAATGGAAATTTGGCCATTTGAACCAATCAAGGTAATACCTTCTTTTGTCACATCAATTTTAACCGTTGATAAAATTGGAATAGCGTTTTTGGTACTGATAGCTCTCTTAGTTGTATTCAAAGCTTGTAGGAATAAATTTTTATTAATAGAGAAGTGAATCATAGGGACTCCTTTTATTATTTATGATTATTAAGTTAATAGTAATAGTAGTTCTTGTGGAAGCTGTGGAAAAATGTAGCAAAGTATCTAAAATCAAGTTTTAAGACTTGTTCACAACCTGTGGAAAAAACTTAAGATTAGCTCAATCTTTTCCACAACCTTATTTTATCTTGTTTTTGATATTTTCGATTTCAAGTCGCAGGCTATCGTCAGTTTCGAGTCGGTTTTTGATTTTTCCATGCGCGTGAATGACTGTTGTATGGTCTTTGCCACCAAATTCTCGCCCGATTTTTGGTAGGCTATTGTCTGTTAGTTCGCGGGCTAGATACATGGCTACCTGTCTAGCTAAAACGATATTTTGGACGCGACGACTTCCCTTCATTTCCTTGACACTGACGCCATAGAAATTGCCGACCTCAGACTGGATTTTTTCAATTGGAATGACTGTTACCTGACTAGAATCCTGCTTGCGAGCTCGAATAGCTTCAGCAGCAATGTCAATCGTAATTTCCTTGAGATTGCGGACTCTTGCAATGAGCGTAATATCATTGAGCGCCCCTTCTAGGTCACGGACATTCGAGTCAAATTGTCCGGCGAGGTATTCCAAAGTATCATTAGGGAAAATATAGTCCAGATTTTCGATTTTGTTCCGGAGGATGGCAATCCGCGTTTCAAAATCAGGTGGCGTAATATTTTGAGTGAGCCCCCATTTGAAGCGCGTGACCAAGCGTTCTTCCAAATTATCAAGATGATCTGGACTGCGATCGCTGGTCAGCACAATCTGCTTGTTATCGCCGTGCAGAGCGTTAAACGTATTGAAAAATTCTTCCTGGGTAGAGACTTTTTTCCCGCCAAGAGACTGGATATCATCAATCAAGAGCAAATCCAAGCTCCGATAGATTTTTTTGAAATTATCCATGTCACCGAGCCTCAGATGCTCCAGAAAGTCATTGATAAAGGTTTCCGCTGGAATATATTTTACACGCGCATCAGGAATATTTTCTAAAATTTGATTGCCAATAGCATTTAGTAAATGCGTTTTGCCTAGCCCTGGTCCGCCGTAGATAAATAGGGGATTATAGGTAGTTGCTAGATTTTCAGACACAGCCAAGGCTGCTGCTTTAGCCCAGATATTTCCGTCTCCTTGTACAAAATTATCAAATGTATATTTAGCTTTTAATCCAGTATCAATTGGCGGTAAACTTGGCCGAAATGGCGTCTTTTCAGGAAGTTCTTCCAGCTGATATTTAGAAATACTGTCATGTCCTGCTTCTTCAAAGACGTATTTGGCCGTGATTTGATCGTTGAAAATTTCAAAGCCAGCTGTGAGAATAACGCCCACTAAGTTTTGTTCCCAAAATAGCTGTTTGACTGGGCTATCCAGAAAGATGGTGGCCTGATTATTTTCAATGGCTATCAATTTTGCTTCTGCAACAAAAAAATCATAGGTTGTCTGTTTTAGTTGAGCAGCTGAAAGTTCTAAAATTCTTCGCCAAAATTCTTGCTCTTTGGTCATTGCCTCCTCCTTTTCAAAAAATTATTCTCTATGTCGACTCCCATTTTAACATAAAAAGACCAAGTTTTCCACAAGTTGTGGAGAAAAATTAACAATGTTTATAAGACTTATCCACAGATTGTGAATTATTAATGAAATCCTTATTTTTCAATATTTTAGGATACTTTTAAAGGTGGAAAAGTCTGTTAATTTGAAAAAAGAAAATAACAGCCCTATTTCAGGCTGTTTATAATTCTTTGATACTCTTCCTCGTTTTCAAAAGGAATAACGATCTTTCCTTTTGAAGAATTTTTTAATTGAATGGAGACATTGAGTCCAAGGATTTTTTTCAATCTTTCTTCTTCCGAATGGGAGAAAATTTCTTTGTTTTTTCTGTTCTTTGACTTTTTTTTCTTTTGTAATGAAAGTTCAAGAGCACGAACGGATAAATTATCTTGAATGATTTTGTCCAGCCAAAAGACTTGCTCTTCCTTTTTGAGTGGGATGAGAAGACGAGCATGCCCTTGCGAAATCATTTCCTCTTTGACAGCGTCCATCATAAAAGCTGGTAGCTGTAACAAGCGGACAAGATTACTGATGTAAGGCCGAGATTTTCCCATGATTTTTGCAATTTCTTCATGGGTCAGACCTTTCTCAATTAGATGCTGATAGGATTCCGCTTCTTCAATCGGATTGAGGTCTTCCCTTTGCAAATTCTCGATGATGGCTTGCTTCATCATCTCATCATCAGATAAGTCTTTAATAAGGGCAGGAATGTTTTCTAAGCCAGCAATCTTAGCAGCTCTGAATCGTCTTTCACCTGCTAAAATTTCGTAACCAAATAAGGAAGATTTTCTCAAAATAATGGGCTGAATAATTCCATTTTCTTTAATAGAAGCTGCCAATTCATTTATTTTCTCTTGAGAAAAGTTTTTTCTAGGCTGATAAGGATTGGTTCGAATGTCTTTTAGTGGTATGTATTGATAATTTTCCATTTGTATATAGCATAACACACCTTTACGATCGTGTAAAGGTGTGTTGACAATTATGTAAAGGCTTAGTTGTTACTTAAGTCCTGGGTTGATTTGGTCAATTTGATTGTCGTAGTAGCTTCTTTACCATCCCTAAAGTAAGTCACTTTCAACTCATCCCCCAGAGAGTGTCTGTAGAGAGCAGATTGTAAATCACTGGTTGACTCGACATCCTTATCATCAACTTTTGTGATGACGTCGTATTTCTGAAGTTTATTTTCAGCAGGCATTCCTTCTTGTACAGAGCGGACAAGGATACCGGATTTTACAGATGAAGGTAGACGTAATTTTGCTAAGTCAGAAGTGGCGATATTAGATAAATCGAGCATTTGGATACCCAGAGCAGGACGAGTTACTGTTCCAGTTTTCTCTAATTGCTTGATGATATTGACAACATCGTTTGATGGAATTGCAAAGCCCATGCCTTCTACAGCAGTTTGACCATTGTGAGAGATTTTGCTGGACGTAATACCAATAACTTGCCCTTGGATATTGATGAGTGGGCCACCAGAGTTACCAGGATTGATAGCAGCATCTGTTTGCAAGGCAGTAGTCGAAATATTTTGGCCGTCTTCAGATTGCAAGGTTACATTTCTACCCAAACTAGAGATGATTCCCTGTGTAACAGAGTTAGCGTATTCTGTTCCGAGAGGGCTTCCGATAGCAATAGCAGTTTCTCCTACTGTCAGGGAGTTGGAATCTCCAAATTCAGCTACATCTTTCACCTTTTCAGAGCTAATTCTTACTACAGAAATATCAGAATAAACATCTGAACCAACGACCTCACCAGGAACCTTACTACCATCTGCTAGTAGAATATCGGGATTTTTTGCTCCATTTAGCACGTGAGTATTGGTAACAAGGTAGGCATATTTTCCTTCCTTCTTATAAATGACACCTGATCCCTCACTAGCTACTTGAGGATCACTGGTTGATTCATTATTGATCACTCCTTCCTGATTAGAACTGGTATAAGTAATCACCGATACAACTGCGTTTTGCACTTTTTTTACAGCCTTTGTGGTGTCGGTTGTGTTTTTATAAGACGTTGATACAGTGGTCTTTGAGCTAGAAGGACTGATATTAGCCATTTTATTATTAAGAAATGAAGTGGCTAAATTTCCTAGGCTTCCGCCGATAAATCCTACAACTAAAACAATAAAAAGC
>CAJPQE010000030.1:0-17286 GCA_905372795.1 Streptococcus cristatus
GTATAATGATAGGGTAAGTTATCTCTTGAGAGGTGATGATAATGCAGGTTCGTAAGGCAAGCAAGGATGATTGGCAACAAATCCAAAAAATATGTAGAGAAACTTGGCTGACTACCTATAAAGATATTTATTCCTCTTCCTACATAGAGCGAGTGTTTGACATTTTCTATAGCCAGGAACGTTTATATAAGGACTTGACTGAACTTTCTCCTGAGTGGAATGGCTATTGGCTGGCAGCAGTAAATGGGCAGGTGCTTGGTTGCATTGGTGGTGGAATGAGTGAGGACGGCAGAGCCAATGTTTATGTTCTCTACGTCTTGCCGCAGGCTCAACGTTTGGGAATCGGCCATGAGTTACTGGAGACCTTGACAAGTTACCAAAAATCACAATATCAGGCTAGAGAGCAAGCCGTTACAGTAACTGAAGGAAATGCTATCGGTCTTCCATTTTATGAAAAAGAGGGTTTTGTCTTCGAGTCTGCCACTGAAAATTGGATTGATAGCAGTCAAGCCAGAGATTTACACTATATCAGAAATATATAAATAAAGGAGTATCTTATGAAAGTTATTAAACGCAGTGGGGAAGTCGTTGACTTTGACCCAGATAAAATCTATCAAGCGGTATTAAAAGCAGCTCAAACTGTTTATGTCTTGACAGACGACCTCCGTCAAAATCTAGCCTTGGTCACAAAAAAGGTCGTGTTAGATTTGGAAGAAGCTAAGGTTGAGCGGGCCACAATCAGTATGATTCAGTCTATGGTTGAAAACCGTCTCTTGGGAGCAGGCTATATCACTATTGCTGAGCATTATATTTCCTATCGCTTGCAGCGTGATTTGGAGCGTAGTGGTTACGGTGACCATATCGCTGTCCATTTGCATTTTGAGCAAATCCGATAACAATGCTGAAAAGCCCAGATGGGCTTTTTCTTTTTCAAAACTCAATATAAAAATTCAGTTCAAAGTAGATTTCTCTTCAAAATATGTAACCGTACTCAAAGATTTTTTCCTAGTTTTTATTAGAAAAAGACCTTTCAAAGCCAGTTAAATCAATATGTATAATCTGGACTTATGCTCTTCTTAATCTTTCTTAAGTAGACACTAGGACATATTAGATATAAAATGAAAGCGTCAACAAATACTGAGCTATAAAAATGAAAGCGCTCTTATATAAATAAAAACTATACAAAAGGAGTCAATAAAATGGCAACTAAAGAAGAAATTTTACGTGAACTATACCCTGAGGATCTTTTCCACTATGCTGATGGCTTGACATTGGGAGAAGCGGAAGTATTACAAGAAACTCGTCGTTTGATTGAAAAGCATCTTCGTCCAGTCATTAATGAATATTGGGAAGCACCTGATTTCCCATTTGAAGAATTCTATGCAGTTGCTAAAGGCGCTCAAATCATGAACAACCCTAAATTGTTCGAAGGTCGTGAAGGCAACTACAAACCATCAGAACTTTACATCGCATTCTTGTATTTGGAATTAGGCCGTTTCGATGCGTCTATAGCGACTTTCTTCACAGTTCATGGTGGACTTTGCTACAACACAGTCTTACTTGGTGGTGACGAGCGTCAACAAAAAGAATTCCTTCCTAAATTAGCTGCATTTGACTGGCAAGGATGTTTCGCATTGACTGAGCCGTTGTCAGGTTCTGACATTGCTGGAGGGCTTGCAACAACAGCTGAGCGTGTTGGCGATAAATGGATCTTGAACGGAGAAAAACGTTGGATCGGTGGATCAGATACAGCTGATGTTGTTCCAGTATTTGCCCGCGACGTTGAAGATGGAAAAGTGAAATGTTTCATCGTTCGTAAAGGTGCTCCTGGATATCATGCAGAACCAATCCCTCACAAAACAGCTCTTCGTTGCGTACGTAATGGCCACATTACTATGAAAAATGTGGAAGTTCCAGATTCAGACCGTTTGGTAAACATCAATGGATTTGGAGATGTAGCTCGTATCTTGACATTCACTCGTGCTGACGTTGCTCACATTGCAACTGCTATCACTTGTGGTTCATACGTAGCAGCTCTTAAATATGCTAAAGATCGTCAACAATTCAAACGTCCAATTGCTGCATTCCAAATCGTACAAGAAAAATTGGCTAGAATGCAAGCTAACGCAGTGGCAGTACTTTCATATTCAGCTCGTATTGCTGAAATGCAAGAAGCAGGTAATGAATTGATGCTGAACTCTGCACTTGCTAAAATGCACAACTCATTGGTAATGCGTGAAACAGTTGCACTTGCACGTGAAACATGTGGTGGTAACGGAATCACTCTTGAAACTGATGTAGCTCGCTTCTTTGCAGATGCTGAAGCAATCTACACCTATGAAGGTTCTCATGAAGTGAATGCTTTGATCGTAGGCCGTGAAATTACTGGTATTGGAGCATTTGTATAATAATGAATTTGGAACGATTGCTCAGCATTTGCTAGTAATCGTTCCGATTCTTTCTTTTTGAAGTTTATATTTTGATAGTAAATAGGAGAAAAAAATGAGTATTTCAAAAGTGATGATCATCGGATCAGGTCAAATGGGAAGCGGTATTGCACAAGTCTTTGCTCAATCAGGTTTCACAGTTTATCTCAATGATATCAAGGAAGAATTTGTTCAAAGAGGGCTGGATGGTATTACTAAGCAATTGTCTCGTTCTGTTGAAAAAGGTCGTTTGTCAGAAGAAGATAAAGACAGCATTTTGGCAAATCTGATTCCTTCTACTTCTTATGAAGATGCTAAACATGTTCAATTGGTTATTGAAGCGGCTACTGAAAATCGCGACATCAAATTGAGCATTTTTAAACAGTTGGATGAGTTGACTGACCCTCAAACTATTTTGGCTTCAAACACTTCCTCTCTATCTATTACTGATATTGCAGCTGCGACAGTTCATCAGGAACGTGTTATTGGTATGCACTTCTTCAACCCAGCACCAGTTATGAAATTGGTTGAAGTTATCCGTGCGCTTCAAACATCAGATGAAGTTGTAAAAGCTGTCCGTGAATTGACTGAAAAAATTGGTAAAACAGCTGTAGATGTGAAAGATTCTTATGGTTTTGTTGTGAACCGCGTCTTGATTCCAATGATCAATGAGGCTATTTTCATCTTAGGTGAAGGTGTTGCTTCAGCAGAAGAAATTGACGAAGCAATGAAACTAGGTGCTAATCACCCAATTGGCCCATTGGCATTGGCTGACTTGATCGGTCTTGATGTCTGCTTGGCTATCATGGGAGTGTTAAACAATGGATTTGGAGATCCTAAGTATCGTCCTGCTCCACTTCTGAAGAAGATGGTTGAAGCTGGTAAGCTTGGTCGCAAGACTAAAGAAGGATTCTTTAAATATTAAGATATAAGGAGCAAGAAATGAAAGAAGCAGTTATTGTAGCAGCAGTCCGTACACCTTTAGGTTCTTTTGGTGGAACTTTAAAAAATGTTTCGGCTGTTGATCTAGGTAGTTTAGTTATTAAAAGTGCTATTGAACGAGCAAATTTGAAACCAGAACAAGTTGATGAAGTTATCATGGGGAATGTTCTGGGTGCAGGTCTTGGTCAAAACGTAGCTCGTCAAATGAGTGTCAACGCAGGTGTCCCAGTAACTTCTCCAGCTTTCACTATTAACAAAGTTTGTGGCTCTGGTTTGAAAGCAGTTCAATTGGCGGCTCAAGCTGTATTGTGTGGAGATGCTGATATCGTTGTAGCCGGTGGGGCTGAAAACATGAGCCAAGCTCCTTATGTCCTTCCAAACCAACGTTGGGGCGCCCGTATGGGAGACTCCCAAGTAGTAGACACTATGCTTCGTGATGGCTTGACAGATGCCTTTGAATCCTTCCATATGGGAATTACAGCTGAAAACGTTGCTGAACAATATGGCATTACACGTGAAGACCAAGATAACTTTGCTGTGCAATCTCAAAAACGTGCAGTTGCAGCGATCGAAGCTGGTCGTTTCAAAGAAGAAATTGTTCCTGTTGAAATTCCGCAACGTAAAGGCGATCCTATCGTATTTGATACAGATGAATTCCCAAGAAAAGATGCTTCTCTTGAAGGATTGGGAAAATTGCGTCCAGTGTTCAAGAAGGATGGTACCGTAACTGCTGGTAATGCTTCAGGTATCAACGACGGTGCAGCAGCAGTGGTTGTTATGAGTGCTGATAAGGCTAAAGAATTGGGCGTTCCAGTTTTGGCAACGATCAAATCTTACGCAAGCGCTGGACTAGATCCAAAAATTATGGGTTGTGGCCCGATTTACGCATCTCGCAAAGCCCTTGAAAAAGGCGGATTTACAGTGGAAGATTTAGATTTGGTTGAATCCAATGAAGCATTTGCAGCGCAAGCATGTGCCGTTGGTAAAGAACTGAATCTTGATCCTGAAAAAGTCAATGTAAATGGTGGTGCGATTGCTCTTGGTCACCCAATCGGTGCTTCAGGCTGCCGTATTTTGGTAACACTTTTGCACGAAATGCAAAAACGTGATGTTAAACGTGGTCTTGCTACCCTTTGTATCGGTGGCGGTATGGGTACAGCGGTCATCGTAGAACGCTAGAATCTAGTTCATTTTTGAAGTTTTCCATTTGCTTCTACTATATAAACAAGTCCTATCGATGAGCTGTTTTTTTGCAAGCAAGCCTTGATAGGGCTTGTTTTATTTTTCAAAAAATTAATTTGAATATCAAAACTATAAGCCTATCTTATTGATTCATAAATGATGATTAAGTAGACGAAGTGTGAGAAATGGTATATCATGAGAATGTAAGCTCTTACATTTGTGCTTTAAGTATTTGTTGACACCATACTTAGTCATTCGATTTTATAAGTAGGAGCATAAAAATGAGTAAAACTGTTTTATTAGAAGTTAAAAATGGGATTGGATATATCACTATCAACCGTCCTGAAGCTTTGAACGCCTTGAGTTCTCAAGTTTTGGCTGATTTGAATGAAGTTCTTGATCAAGTTGAGAAAAGCGAAGAAATTCGCGTTGTCATCGTAACTGGAGCAGGAGAAAAAGCATTCGTCGCCGGAGCAGACATCAAGGAAATGGATTTGATGTCACCTATTCAAGCCTTTGAATACATGACATTTGCAAATGATACATTTACTCGCCTTTCAGATTTACGCCAACCAACGATTGCAGTCATCAATGGTTATGCACTCGGTGGTGGTATGGAGCTAGCACTTTCAACAGATATCCGTATTGGATTTGAAAAAACAGTGGTTGGCTTCCCAGAAGTTGGCTTGGGTATTATTCCAGGATTTGCTGGTACTCAACGGATGTCTCGCTTGATTGGAACTAGCCGTGCCAAAGAACTTATCTTCACTGCTCGTACAGTGAAAGGTCAAGAAGCCTATGACTTAGGTATTCTTAACAAACTGGTTCCTGCTGAAGAATTGTTGTCTTCAGCTGAAGAATTAGCCGCAGCCATCATGAAGAATGCACCGTTAGCTGTTGAAAAAGCAAAACATGTCATTCAAGTTGGTGCGGAACTTCCTCTTAAAAATGCAATCCGTCTGGAAACAGAAGCAGAAGCCTTGCTTTTCTCTACAGAAGACAAACTAGAAGGAATGCGTGCTTTTGTTGAAAAACGCAAAGCTGTTTTCAATCGTAAGTAAAAGAGGAGGTATCAGCATGAAATCAGTTGTATCATTATCAGAAGCTATTTCTAAAGTCAAATCTGGTGATATTGTTGGAATTTCTGGATTCCTCGGAGTCGGTGAACCTTTTGAATTGATTGAAGAATTAGTAAAACAAAACCAGCAAGACTTGACTTTGGTATCGGTGGTAACATCTCATCCTGGTAAAGAAGTTGGGGTTGGACGACTTTGTGAAAATCACCAAGTGAAAAAATATATTGCAGCCCACGTAGGAACATCTGCAGCAGCTCAACGTGAGTATTTTGAAAAGAAGATGGAAGTCGAATTTACACCGATGGGAACTGTTGTCGAGCGTCTCCATGCAGCTGGAGCTGGCTTAGGAGCTGTCTTGACCCCGACAGGAGTCGGAACAATCTTAGAAAAAGATTATGAAAAAGTAGAGCGTAATGGCCGTGAATACTTGGTCTATGATCCACTTAAAATTGATGTTGCCTTAATCAAAGCGACTAAAGCTGACAAATACGGCAACTTGTATATCGATGGCACTACGAAAAACATTTCCTTGCAATTAGCACTCGCAGCAGATATTGTCATTGTTGAAGCGAATGAAATTGTTGAAGCTGGCGAAATTCATCCGAACGATATTTATATTCCGGGCATCCTTGTTGACTATGTCGTCCAAAGCTTGACTCCAGAAGAACACCATAAGATGATGGGTGATCTTTGGACAGAGACTAAAAAATTGGCGGGGGTGAACTAATATGAAAGCAAAAGAAATTATTGCAAGACGTGTTGCACAAGAATTTAAAGATGGAGATGTTGTCAATCTAGGATTTGGTATTCCAAACGCATCTGCTGACTATATTCCTGAGGGAGTAAACGTTATTCTTCAGGCCGAAAATGGAGCGCTTCGCTTTGGTGAAACACCAACGAAAGATACTTACAATCCAAACCTAGCAAACTCTGGTGGAGCGCCAATCACTCTCTTACCTGGAGCAGCATTGTTTGACTTGCAGACTTCCTTCGCGATCATCCGTGGTGGACACGTTGATGCGACCGTGCTAGGAGCTTTGGAAGTAAGTCAAGATGGTAGTATCGCCAACTGGATTATTCCAGGTAAGTTTGCCCCAGGAATGGGTGGAGCGATGGACTTGTTGGTTGGAGCAAAACGTGTTATCGGTGCAATCCAGCATACTACTGCTGATGGCCAATCTAAACTTCTGCCAGAGTGTACTTTGCCACTTTCTGCCAAAGGAGTTCTTGATTTAGTCATTACAGAGTTGGCTGTCTTTGGTTTCCAAGATGGTAAGTTCCTCTTGAAAGAGCTTGCTCCCGGCGTTACCCTAGAGGAAGTTCTTGAAAAGACAGCAGGAGAAGTAATTGTTTCAGAAGACTTGAAAACGATGTCAATCTAATAAGGTTAGTAAGCAATTAATCTCCTCTTTCTCTGAAAGTGTGTTACTATGTGTTTATAACAACTTGAGCGATGATTAGTTTTTAATCAGAATACTAGCAACTGGTCATCATGGTTTCGAGGGCCAGTTGTTGTTTTATTTATGGCAAATTACCTCGTGAAATTTGAAAGATGGGAGACGAAAAGTGGATATAATTCAAATGACTTACTTTATCAATATCGTCGAATGTGGATGCAATCTTTCTATCGCAGCTAAAAAAATTCATATCAGCCAGTCAGCCTTGAGTCAGTTTGTCACAAATTTTGAATCAACGGAAGGAGTCCAGCTCTTCAATCGCAGAAATGGAAGATTAGAGAGTCTGACGGAAGCTGGTGGTAAGATTTATCGTTTTGCCACAGAGATTGTCAACCGGCATGAAGAGATGCAATCAATGATTCATATGGAAGCTCTTAAACAAAAAGGTACCTTTAACTTGGGCATTCCGTCATTGATTTTACGTGTATATTTTTCTAGTATTTTACCAAAGTTTTTACAGGACAATCCGCAAGTCAACATTCAAGTTACTGAGGATGGAAGTAATGAATTACGTCAAAAGCTGGTTGCAGGGGATCTGAATTTTGCAGTATTAATCGAACCTACCAATCTGGATCCTAAAAAATATGAACAGTATATCATTCAAGTTGATGAATACGTGGCCTATATGGACAAGAATCATCCCTTGGCAAACAAAGAATTGTTGAAATGGAAAGATATAGCTCAGTACGGTTTAGCAACCTTTAATAAATCATTTACAACCTACGATTTAATCACTGAAAAATTAAAGAGTAAAAAGATAAAAGCAAATTTTGCCTATTTATCATCGACATGGGATTTCTTGATAGAGTCAACTTATCAAAACGATATGATTGCACTTTTACCTCGTCCTTTAGAGTATTTTGTCGATAAGAATAAATTCAAGGTTGTGCGCTTTAAGGATCCGGTGCCTTTCAATATTTGGTTCTGCCGGCCTTATAAAGCAAGCTACAATGAGGTAGAAGCATACGTATATGAAGAGCTTTTAAAAGGTTATTATCAGCCTCTTTCTGAGCCACATCCATAAGGGGGAGAATTGATGATGAAGTCCAGTACCAAAACAGCAGCATTGAGTTCATATGTAAATACAGCTATTAGAGACTACATGAAAAATCATGATGAGTCAGTCGACTTTCCTCAGGAGATTTGGGAAGTAATGACGACGGATTTGGATATTTTTTCACCGATTTTGTCAGAAGGCGATCAGGCTTTGGCTTCTGATTTTATCAGCTCTATTCGAATGATTTCGAATGAATTTCCAGCTCTTTCAACTATATTGCTGACCCAAGGTTGTTATGGTGTTTATCCGATTTTGAAGTTTGGTACGGGGCAACAGAAAGAGCGTTATCTGGACAAGTTGGTAAAGGGAACTTGTAAAGCAGGTCTTGGATTTTCTGAGTCTAAGCATCTAAATAGTTTGGCAGATTTGGAGACCTATGCGATTAAGACAGAGACAGGTTGGCAACTTTCGGGAGAAAAAGCTAAAGTGTCAAATAGCAGCATTGCGGATATTCTCTTGGTATTAGCTAAAGTAAGGGAAACTGGAAAGCCCGATTCTTACGGCTTCTTCATTGTGGAGACGAATGCTGCGGGTGTGCTCATTGGTGAGCAGATAGAAAAGCAAGGTTTACTAGGACTTCCACTAAGTTCTGTTACCTTAGATAATGTACACCTGCCGGAATCTGCCTTATTAGGCGGAGTCTTGGCTGGAAATGAGCAATTTAATGATATCATAAAGAATATGCAACTTGGCTTGAGTGCGGTTGCTTTAGGAGTTGCCGAAGGTGCTTTTCATAAGGGTCTTGAGTTTGCACGTGTAAAAAGAGGATTCGGCAAGCGACTGATGGATGTTGAGTTGCATCAGTACAAGTTCGCAGATTTGTACAATAAAATTTGTGCTGCAGATGCTTATTTCTCATCCTATCCTAATCAAATAGAAGAAGATTCCAAGTTTGTTGCACGGATAAAGCTATATATGACTAAGGTAGCGCTAGAGGTTACAGATGAAATTCTCCGTCTTATCGGGCCTCTACAAAAATTTGATCATGTGAATATCAAACGCTATTTTAAAGATGCTGAAATTATTGAAAATTATGGACGGTCAGGAAATTCGATCAGAAAAGAAATTGCAGAGAGATGGTTAAAGGAGTAAAAGATGACAGAACTCAAATTACAAGAGTATCAGTTTGGGGAAATGAAGCTGACTTGGTTGCGTGGAGCGGATAAGCTCACAGATGCAGGCACCTTGTTTGGTCCGGTACCAAAGGTTGTTTGGTCACGTTATTATCCAACAACTGAAGAAAATATGATGGCTGAACTGACAGATCCGATTTTGATTCAATACAAGGGGCAGAATTATTTAATTGATGCGAGTTTTGATACGGCTAAGCTTTCTGATAAACAACGTCGCAATCTCGGTATTCTTTCTGAGAGCCGTGTTGAAGAAAGCTTGGCTCTCTTGGGATTAAAAACAGAAGATATTTCCCATATTTTAATGACGCACATGCACCATGATCACTCTGGCGGTTTGACTAGACTAGATGAAAACAATCAGCTTGTTTCAAAATTCCCAAATGCAAAGATTTTTGTAAATGAGATAGAATGGTACGAAATGCGAAATCCCAATAGTCGGACAAGGGGAACTTATCTGAAGGAAAATTGGGAGCCAATCCAGGATCAGGTTGAAACTTTTACTGAATATCTGAACGTCATTCCAGAAATTCAAATGGTTCATACAGGCGGTCACAGTAACGGTCACAGCATCATCTTACTGAAACAGGGCGAGGAAACCATGATTCATATGGCTGATTTGGTGCTGACTCATGCTCATCGGAAACCTCTGTGGGTTGCTGCAGTAGATGATTATCCGATGCGCTCAATTGTTGCCAAAGACAAATGGCTCAAAGAAGCTTTTGAAAACCACTATAAGTTTTTCTTTTACCACGATCAATTTTTCGCAGTTGCTGAGTTTGATCAGACTGGCGAGGAATTTGTTGATTATGTGACTAGGATTCGTGAACCGCGAGTTCCATTCACAGATAAACAGGATCGCAAACCGTCATTTTTATAAGAATAGAGAATCGCTTCTATCAGTTCGAGGGAGCGATTTTACTATTTTATTCTCTATTTTTTTGGTATAATGAGATACTAGAAGATTGTAAGAAAGAGGTTTTTAATGGCAACGATTCAATGGTTTCCTGGACACATGTCCAAGGCTCGGAGACAGGTTCAAGAAAGTATTAAATTTGTAGATTTTGTGACGATTTTGGTGGATGCGAGATTGCCTTTGTCTAGTCAAAATCCTATGTTGACCAAAATTGTTGGGGACAAGCCCAAGTTGTTGATTTTAAATAAGGCCGACTTAGCGGATCCAAACTTAACAAAGGAATGGCAGGCCTATTTTGAAAGTCAGGGAATCAAAACCTTGGCTATTAACTCTAAGGAACAATCTGCAGTTAAAAAAGTGACCGAAGCAGCTAAGAAATTAATGGCTGATAAGCTCGCTCGCCAGCGGGAAAGAGGAATTCAAATCGAAACCTTGCGGACCATGATTATTGGGATTCCCAATGCTGGAAAGTCAACGCTGATGAACCGGCTGGCTGGTAAGAAAATCGCGATAGTCGGCAATAAACCAGGGGTCACCAAAGGTCAACAGTGGCTCAAGTCCAATAAGGATTTGGAAATTCTGGATACGCCGGGGATTCTTTGGCCAAAATTTGAAGATGAAATGGTGGCTTTGAAACTCGCTTTGACGGGTGCTATCAAGGATAATTTGCTGCCTATGGATGAGGTCACGATTTTCGGACTCAATTATTTCAAAGAGCATTATCCTAAGGCGTTGCAGGAGCGTTTTAAGCAGCTGGATTTAGAGCTGGAAGCGCCAGACATGATTATGGATATGACCCAGAAATTGGGCTTCAGAGAGGACTATGATCGCTTTTACAGTCTCTTTGTCAAGGAAGTGCGTGATGGGCGCTTAGGTCGCTATACACTGGATACGTTGGAGGAATTGGATGGCCACGATTAAGGAAATCCAAGAACAACTGGCTCAAGTTTCTGACTTTCAGGATCCGCTTTTTCAGGCTTTAAAGCAGGATGAGCGAAGCGGTGTTCAAAAGCTATTACTCAAGCGCCAAAAAGAAATCCAATCAGAGCTAGATGAAGACTTACGCCTAGAGTACATGCTGCGCTATGAAAAAGAACTCTATAGTCAAGGATTTCAGGCGATTGCTGGCATTGATGAGGTCGGACGAGGTCCCTTAGCTGGTCCAGTAGTAGCGGCAGCAGTCATTCTGCCTCCTAACTGCAAAATCAAAGGTCTGAATGACAGTAAAAAGATTCCTAAGAAAAAGCATGAGGAAATTTATCAAGCAGTGCTAGATCAGGCTTTGTCCGTTGGCTTGGGCATTATGGACAATCAAACGATTGATCGAGTCAATATCTATGAAGCGACCAAGCTAGCTATGACAGAAGCGGTAGCTCAGCTCAAGATAAAGCCAGATTACCTCTTAATCGATGCTATGAAGTTAGACTTGCCCTTGCCTCAGCAGTCCATTATTAAGGGCGATGCCAATTCCCTATCCATCGCTGCGGCTTCTATCGTAGCCAAGGTGACGAGGGACAAGATGATGGCGGAATTTGATCAGATTTATCCAGGCTATGACTTTGCCCAAAATGCCGGCTATGGCACCAAGCTACATCTGGAAGGACTGGAAAAATACGGTATCACACCGATTCACCGCAGAAGCTTTGAACCGATCAAATCTATGACAAGTTCATAAGAAATCCTAATCTTTTGAGGAGACAAGTATGATTAGCGAATACCAAAAAATGATTGCTGGAGAGATTTACCGACCACAAGACGAAGATTTAAGAAAAATTAGAGCCCGATCCAAAGAATTTCAATATCGTTTTAACCAAGAACGAGATGTTGAAAAACGCAGCGCTATCGCCAAGGAGTGGTTCGGCAGTACAGGGGAGAATCTGTGGTTGCATCCAGATTTGGTCTGTGATTATGGAGTAAACATTCACTTGGGGGAGAATTTTTATTCCAACTGGAATTTGACCATGCTGGATGTCTGTCCTATCACCATTGGAAAGAATGCCATGCTGGGTCCCAATTGCCAGTTTCTAACACCGCTGCATCCGCTTGATCCAGTGGAACGAAATTCCGTTATTGAATACGGGGCGCCGATTAAGATTGGTGACAATTTCTGGGCTGGTGGCGGCGTAACGATTCTGCCAGGAGTGACGCTAGGAGATAATGTGGTAGTCGGAGCTGGTGCAGTGGTGACTAAATCATTCGGCGATAACCTAGTCCTAGCCGGCAATCCTGCTAAGATTATTAAGGAAATTCCTGTTCATGAAGAATAGAAGAACTCAACAATTTTCTCAATAATTAATCAAATAAGGAACAAGGAACTGTATTGCAGTTCTTTTTTTGAACTTTTTTACGAATAAGAAAGTGAGGTGATAAAAATGAATAATTTTGAAATTTATAAAATGAAAAAAGCTGGCTTAACCAATCAACAGGTCTTAAATATCTTGAGATATGCAGAAAATAAAGAGGGAGAGCTATCTTTGCGAGACAAGGCCGTCGTTTCTGAGTGCCGCAATCCCGCACTCTTTATGGAAAAGTACAAGCGACTTGATTTACCAGCTTTGAAAGAAGAGTTTGAACGTTTTCCGTCCTTTTCAATCTTGGATGATGTGTATCCTTGGGACTTATGTGAAATTTACGATGCACCGACCTTGCTATTTTATCAAGGCAATTTAAATTTGCTAGAAATGCCTAAGATAGCGGTTGTTGGTAGTCGAGACAGCAGTAAGCAGGGCAATGCTGCTGTGCAGAAAATCATTAAGGAGTTGAATAATGAGCTGGTTATCGTCAGCGGTTTGGCTCGTGGGATTGATACCGTGGCCCACATGGCTGCCCTGCAAAATGGTGGCCAAACTATTGCTGTCATTGGGACGGGACTAGATGTCTTCTATCCCAAGGCCAATCAAAAACTGCAGGCTTATATTGGCAAAAATCATCTGTTGCTGACGGAGTATGGGCCAGGTGAGCAACCCTTGAAATTCCATTTTCCAGAGCGAAATCGCATCATCGCTGGTCTTTGTCGTGGCGTTATAGTGGCAGAAGCCAAGATGCGCTCAGGTAGTCTGATTACTTGTGAGCGGGCAATGGAAGAGGGGCGGGATGTCTTTGCCATTCCAGGGTCTATTTTAGATGGAAAATCTGACGGTTGCCATCATTTGATTCAAGAGGGCGCAAAGTGCATCACATCAGGCTCTGACGTCCTATCTGAGTTCCAATTCTAAAACAAGTTTTCCTATAGAGAATGTTGTGAGTTGACATCTATCAAAAAATAGTTTACACTCTATGAGATTTATTTCTTATAGAAGGTGTCTAATTTGGTAACAAAAACAAAGAAAAAGTCTACGACCAAGAAAAATCTTGTCATCGTAGAGTCGCCTGCTAAGGCAAAAACAATAGAAAAATATCTGGGACGAAACTACAAGGTTCTGGCCAGTGTCGGGCATATTCGCGACTTGAAAAAGTCCACTATGTCCATCGATTTTGAGAACAACTATGAGCCGCAATACATTAATATTCGTGGTAAAGGTCCGTTGATTAATGACTTGAAAAAAGAAGCTAAGAAAGCTAAGCAAGTCTTTCTGGCAAGTGACCCGGACCGCGAAGGAGAAGCTATTTCTTGGCATTTGGCCCACATTCTCAATCTAGATGAAAAAGAGAAAAACCGTGTCGTCTTCAATGAAATCACCAAGGATGCGGTCAAGAATGCTTTTAAAGAGCCGCGTCAAATTGATATGGATTTGGTCAATGCCCAGCAAGCTCGTCGGGTTCTGGACCGCTTGGTTGGTTATTCCATTTCCCCTATTCTCTGGAAGAAAGTCAAAAAAGGCTTGTCAGCTGGTCGGGTACAGTCTGTCGCTCTCAAGCTGATTATCGACCGTGAAAATGAAATCAACGCCTTCAAACCAGAAGAGTACTGGACAATTGATGGAACCTTCAAAAAAGGGACTCGTCAATTCCAAGCTAGCTTTTATGGCATGAATGGCAAGAAGATGAAGCTGACCAATAACGATGAGGTCAAAGAAGTCTTATCTCACCTCAAGGGTGATGACTTTACAGTCGACAGCGTTGAAAAGAAAGAGCGTCGACGCAATGCTCCGCTGCCCTACACGACTTCCTCTATGCAGCAGGATGCCGCTAATAAGATTAATTTCCGGACTCGTAAGACCATGATGGTAGCTCAGCAGCTTTATGAAGGTATTAATATAGGCTCTGGCGTGCAAGGTTTGATTACCTATATGCGTACCGACTCGACTCGGATCAGCCCAGTAGCGCAGAATGAAGCGGCTAGCTTTATTACGGATAAATTTGGCGCTAAATATTCTAAACATGGCAGTAAGGTGAAAAATGCTTCAGGAGCTCAAGATGCCCACGAGGCCATTCGCCCTTCCAGTGTCTTCAATACACCAGAAAGCATTGCAAAATATCTGGATAAGGATCAGCTTAAGCTCTATACGCTAATCTGGAATCGCTTTGTAGCCAGCCAAATGACAGCAGCGGTCTTTGACACCATGAATGTCAAATTAGAGCAAAACGGTGTCCAATTTGCTGCCAATGGCAGTCAGGTCAAGTTTGATGGCTATCTGGCTATTTACAATGACTCTGACAAGAATAAAATGCTGCCAGACATGGAAAAGGGCGATACCGTCAAACGTGTCAATACCAATCCAGAACAGCACTTTACCCAGCCGCCAGCTCGCTATTCTGAAGCAACGCTCATCAAGACTTTGGAAGAAAATGGCGTTGGTCGTCCATCTACCTATGCACCGACCATTGAAACCATTCAGAAACGCTACTATGTTAAACTGGTTTCCAAGCGCTTTGAACCGACAGAATTGGGTGAAATAGTCAATGCGCTGATTGTCGAATTCTTCCCAGGCATCGTAAATGTGAAATTTACAGCCGAAATGGAAGCAAAACTGGATGATGTAGAAGTTGGCAAAGAGCAGTGGCAGAAGATTATTGACGAATTTTACAAACCTTTTGAAAAGGAAGTGGCTAAAGCTGAATCCGAGATGGAAAAAATCCAAATCAAGGATGAGCCAGCCGGTTTTGACTGTGAAGTCTGTGGCAGTCCCATGGTCATCAAGTTGGGTCGGTTTGGCAAGTTCTATGCTTGTAGCAATTTCCCAGACTGTCGTCACACCCAAGCTATTGTCAAGGAAATCGGCGTGACTTGCCCACAGTGCCAGAAAGGTCAAGTTATCGAGCGTAAGACTAAGCGAAATCGCATTTTCTATGGCTGTGATCGTTATCCAGACTGTGATTTCACATCTTGGGACAAGCCTGTTGGACGTAACTGTCCAAAATGTGACCACTATCTAGTTGAAAAGAAAGTACGTGGTGGCGGTAAGCAAGTGGTCTGCAGTAATGGTGATTACGAAGAAGAAAAAGTGAAATAGTTAGCTCAGTAAATCTTTTTGCATAATTTATATTATGTAAAAAGATTTTTTTATAAAAGGTAGGTACCTTTATGACAGATAAATTTGCAGAATTTCTAAAAATCGCGTCTCAACTGAACAAGATGGGAATCGTTCCATTGCTAATGGGCTCTTTGGGGCTGGAACAGGTTACTGGACAGGACTGGCAGGCGCGTGATATCGACATTCATGTTCATGGTGATGAGCGTGGCTGGGAAGCGCCAGATGAAGAGCGGATTTATGATATGGACAAGATTGGGCCCATGATGGACCGCTTGGGCTATCGTTTGGTCGATCTGCACGAGCACGAATTTCAAAAAGAAGACTTGACTGTTGAATTTGGGGTCATGGAAACCTTGGAGGCATTTTCAGGTGTGTCAATAGCGGAGCTGTCTCGAAAAGAAGTTGAAGGTGTTAAGTTTCTACTGCCAACTTCAGAGCAATTTTTATCTATCTACCGCGCCTCTTCCCAAGATTCTTATCGAAATGATAATAACAATCATAAGGATTTTGCTAAGATTGCTTATTTAGAAAAAATGACATAATAATGGACAGACGGGAATCCTCCTGTCTGTCTTTTTTACTATCTTTTTGTTATAATGGTCAGAGTGAAAATCTAGAAATATCCAAGGGAGAGTATCATGTCATCATCCTATATCAATGTTATCGGTGCTGGTCTTGCTGGCAGTGAAGCAGCTTACCAGATCGCTAAGCGCGGAATCCCAGTCAAACTTTATGAAATGCGAGGTGTCAAATCAACGCCTCAACACAAAACTGCGGACTTTGCAGAATTGGTCTGCTCTAATTCTCTGAGAGGAGATGCGCTGACCAATGCAGTCGGTCTGCTCAAGGAAGAAATGCGACGGTTGGACTCGGTCATTTTAAGAGCTGCAGAAGCGACTCGGGTGCCGGCGGGTGGCGCTCTAGCAGTTGATAGAGAAGGCTTTTCACAGATGGTGACGGAGCTAGTATCCAATCATCCATTGATTGAGGTCATTCGTGAAGAAATCACAGAAATTCCGGAGGATGCCATTACAGTCATTGCGACAGGTCCGCTGACTAGCAATGCTTTGGCAGAAAAAATCCACGCGCTCAACGGTGGCGACGGCTTTTATTTCTACGATGCGGCAGCGCCAATCATCGATGTCAATACCATTGATATGACTAAGGTCTATCTCAAATCTCGTTATGACAAAGGCGAAGCGGCCTATCTCAACGCGCCGATGACCAAGCAAGAATTTATGGATTTCCATGAAGCTTTGGTCAATGCGGAGGAAGCACCGCTCAATTCCTTTGAAAAAGAAAAATACTTTGAAGGCTGCATGCCTATTGAAGTTATGGCCAAGCGAGGCATTAAAACCATGCTTTATGGACCGATGAAGCCGGTTGGCTTGGAATACCCAGATGACTACCAAGGACCTCGCGACGGAGAGTTTAAGACGCCATACGCTGTGGTCCAACTTCGTCAAGATAATGCAGCAGGTAGTCTGTACAATATTGTCGGCTTCCAAACTCATCTCAAGTGGGGTGAACAAAAGCGTGTCTTCCAAATGATTCCTGGTCTTGAAAATGCTGAGTTTGTCCGCTATGGAGTCATGCACCGAAACTCCTATATGGACTCTCCGAATCTGCTAGAACAGACTTTCCGCTCTAAGAAACAGCCAAATCTTTTCTTTGCAGGTCAAATGA
>CAJPQE010000031.1:0-16620 GCA_905372795.1 Streptococcus cristatus
TAATCCGTTTCTAAAATATGGATTTGGCGGATATTGAAAAATAAAAGAGGAGCCTCGGCTCCTCAAACTTACTGAATTTAAAAATCTAGTTATCTTTCAGAGGTTGGGACAGCAGAGTCCTAGCCTCTTTTTTTATCAGAAGTAGACAATTGTCACAGTAATTGACTACTCAACCTTGTCCATGTCCGATCTTACTTCATCGACATTGAATTTTGCAAAAAGGAACTTACGGTCTTGAACTGGGAAACGTTGATCCAACTGATCGACAGCACCTAGCTCCACAATCCCTTCCTTGATAACAAAGTCCATAACGTGACCACCAAAGGTATGGTCGTCTGAAATAAAGTGAAGATGATAGCCGGCTACACTGACACCGTGGAAAATTTCGGGTGTCCAAAAACCAACAATGGTGCCGGAGACATTATCAGCATGGTACTCAGGCTGACTTACGGCTACTTCAGCAAACTTCTTCTCTGAAGTCGATTTTGGAATCATTCGCACATGCATGTGGGAAAATTCTCCATGAATCTTGATGGAGCGAAATAGATTTTCCCCATCGTAATAGGATTCAATTCGCTTTTCCAGCTCTTCATCTGTCATTTCGAAGCGCTGCCGGAAAATGACCTCTGCTTGGTGGGGAACAACCGCAGCGTATGGCACCGTTACATCATCTGAAACTTCTACAACTTCAGGCACATCGCCAGATCCCTTGGCCTGATAGGCCTTACCATCAAGAACAATCAACTCCCCATCAATGGAATCCAGTGTACCAATCCCCAAATCGCCGTATTTCAGGAGCTCCCCAATCGTCATGCTACCACCATAAAGTCCAGCCATCAAAGCTCCTAGGGTGTTATACTGAAATAATTTCACTGGCTCTGCCATTTTTTCTCCTATATCAATAAACTTCTGTATTTTCTAAGATAATTAAGTATATCATATTCTGGTCGAAATTCAAAAAAATCGTTTAATGGAAGTTTGAAAAACCGCACGGGATACCTAAATCAGCTGACTTTCCTCAATACCGGCATCAGCTAGGATTTGAGCCACACGGTCAAACTTAAGTCGAAAATGCTCCAGCTTGTGACCATCGGAGCCAACTGAAAAGCGCTGACTACCCAGCTCCTTGACCAGACCAAGAGCGTAGATATAGAGATCTTCATGACCGTAGAGATACATAGACTTGCAGTTGAGTTCAAAGGCCAAACCATGATCACTCATCTTTTGAAAAAGCTGTCGCAGCTGCGGTTCAAAGGTTTTTAACTCCTCTACGGTAAGGTCGAATTTCCGAAAGCCATAGTCAAAGTGGGCTAGGACATCCGCCGGAACAGCCTCGATTGCCTCCTCTAGCTCTCTCAGGTAGCGGGGAATTAACTCCATCTTATCCAGCTGCAAGACAGGCTCTTCCAGATAGTCAAAACTACCATTGTGGTGGACAGATAGGAGTTTCAGATCGTATTCCTTATCGGCTAGGAATGATAAAATATCAGCCTTACGCGGAGCATAGTAACCAATTTCAATCCCCTTTTTGATGCGGTTGCCATATTGCTGGTTCAGCTCTGCAATTTTTGCCAAATAGGCCGCATAGTCAGGCACATCATCATGGGGCGAGGTAGCTTGGTAAGGGTAGGGATTGGACAGGTCATAGTGCTCGGTAGTGACAATCTCGCCCTCGTAATGGTCCAGATAGTCAGAAAAATCCGCCTCAGAATCATAGGAAAAATAGGTATGAAGATGGTTGTCGCGCATGCTTGCCGCCTTTCTGCAAATCTTATGTTCCTTTAATAATGTCAACGGTTGGTCGGCCTTTGTTTTAGATTTCCCACATTTCCGATCCTTTCGTTGACGTTGTCCATGCTCTAGCCTTTCGACAGAAGCCATTTTATTTCAAAAATCCTCCTAGGCCTCTACCTTTCTTTCAGCATAGCACTGGATAGGTCTAGCAGCTGCAGCGCCGTCTCAAAGTGCTCTCCCATGAGATCGTAGACAGCATCTTCGCTCAGAACACCGCAGGCCACATCCTCAGGAAAGTCTGGTCGATTGGAAAATTCCAAATCGTCAAAGAAAACCTGGCTGGTGTAATAATCTCGGAGCTGGATATAATTCTTCTGGCTGGTCTCCAGCTCAGCCAAAGCTGATTGAGCTTTCGCTAAGACCTGAGAATATTTATTCAAATGCTCTTCCATTTCTTGGATTCGTTTCAGTTGGGACAATATCTCTACTCCTTCTTTAATCAAACTATCGTGTCAGCAAAAACAAGCCTCTTCCTAATATAATCGAAAACTAGCAAGGCAAGAGATTTTTCAAGAGAACTTTACAAACTTTCGTACAAATCTGCCATAGCAGTGTCATCTGGAACCAAACGCAGATATTTGCCAGCCTGTATTTTTGCTTCTTCCACACGCCCTAATTCACGCAATAAATAAACATATTCTTCCAGAAATTCAGGATTTTCCTGCAAGTCAACTGCCAGTTCCTGATAAAGCTCCCCAGCTTTTTCCAGATTTTCCAAGGCCTGATAAGCACGTGCCAGATTCCAGCGAGTTAAGACATTATCCACTTCCTGATCCTCAAAAGTTAAGACCTCATCGTAGCGTTCCTGCTCCAGATAGAGATTGGTCAGACGTAGAGCAATTTCCTCTAAGTCAGCTGCATTTTCCTGAGCTGCTAGCAGGTAGTTCTCAGCCTGTTCGACATCATGCAGTTCGTAAGATAGTTGGGAAGCAAGGAGCAAAAGGCGAGTCTCGAAAGGATTTTTGGTCAAACCTTGCTCTGCCATTGCCAAAGCTTCCTCGGTCTTATGCTCTGCATGGAGAGACTGCGCATAGGCATACTCATAGCCTTCAAAATCTGGCGAAATCGTATCCAGCTGCTTGAAGTACAGATTAGCCTTCTGGTACTCTTCTTGCTCATATAAGATAGCCGCCAATTCATAGACCGTCTCTTCATCGTACTCCAGCTCTACAGCCTTTTCCAAAAATTCAATGGCAGCTTCAATTTTCCCCAGACTGGCATAGCAAAGGCCGATGCGCTGATAGGTAGATACACCTGTCTGCTCGTAGATAGAGCGATTATCTAGCTGGGCATATTCCTTGATGGCCTGGGCAAAATTTTCCAATTCAAACTCAATTTCTGCTAAACCAAAAGTCACTAAAGGATCGTCCGACAGTTTGGCAGCTTCCAGCAATTTCTCCCTTGCCACATCTGGCAATCCTTCTAGCTGATAGAGGTCAGCCTTGGCCAAGAGAGCTGCCACATACCATTCACTCTCCGAGTCAATTTCCTCTAGATTGGCAAAAGCTTCCTCCAAGTCACCATCGTCAGCAGCAATCGTTGCCAGACTGATATAGGATTCAGGGAAAAGCGGAGCCAATTTTTCATAAATTCGTTTGGCTTGAGGGAAAAAGCCGATACTTTCTAAGTAATCGGCTAATTCTAACAACTCTTGATCGGTATCTTGGCTCAAAGCCTCTTCAAAATACTTCTCAGCCTGTGCTAAATCCTGATTTTGCAGGGCTGTTAACATTTGTTCACTCTTACTCACTGCCTTCTCCTAATTCTTGAACACTTTCTTCATACAAACCGCTAACCTTCTTGTACCAATTAAAGAGCGCTGTGATGGCAACCTTGGCTGACGCATAAGCTGGAATTCCTAGCAAGACGCCCCAGATACCAAACATGGTTCCTGAAGTCAGCAAAACAAATAAAATCGTAATCGGATGGATGCTTAATTGACTTCCCAAAATCAAAGGAGACACAAACCGTCCCTCAATAGTCTGCTCCACGATAAAGACGATAATGACTTTCAACAGCATGATAGGACCGGCAATCAAACCAAGAACCAAGGCTGGCAACATGGCAAGGAAGCTTCCCAAATAAGGCACCAAGTTCAAAACTCCTGCTACAACGGCTAGAGTCACACCGTAACGCAAGCCGATGATCTTGAAAAGAATCATAAACATAAAGGCCACAATAATCGCTACGGTCACCTGACCACGAACATAATTGGCCAGCTGGGTATTAACATCCGTCATGACCTGACCAAATGACTCGCGGAATTTCGTTGGCAAGAACTGAACTACATAGCCTTTGAGATTTTTCCCATCGCGCAGCAAATAGAAAAGAATAAAAGGCATAATGATGATTGCCACAATGATTTGTGAAGCCGTACTAATCAAATTGCTGGCCCAATTGACTGCCTTTGATGAAAAATTGCTGGCCCATGAAGTAATCTGAGTCGAAAGCTTATTCGTAACTTGCTCGATTTGTGGCTTCAAATCATCTGAAATATGATTGTCCAAAACATCTTCAATCATTTTATTGGCTTGCTTGAGATAGGCGGGAACATTTTTTGAAAAACTCACTATCTGATGCTGCAAGTTAGGAATAGCAACCGCCAAGCCCCACACAATCAAGATACCAATTAAGACAAAGACAATTGTAATTCCAGTCACACGGTTAATCTTGTGCTTCTCCATCAGGTCGACAATAGGATTGAGCAGATAGTAAAGCAGTCCAGCCAAAATCACAGGCAGCATGATAACACCAATAAACTCAATCACCGGCGTAAAAATAAAACTAATTTTACTGAGAATAAAAATGTTCAAACCGATGAGCAAGGTCACCAAAAATACAGTAATGGCCTTGTTATCCAAGAACCATCTAAAAAACCAGGATAAACTAAAATCTTTTTCTTTGTGTTCCATATTCGACTCCTTTGGATATTCCATTTCATTGTACCATTTTTCAAAAAAAAATTCTTCAAGCAACCATGATGAAATGCCTCATTTATCGGACTTTTTCACTGATTGAAGTTAAAGTCCTGTTTTCTCTATTCATTCTTCGAAAATAAAGAAAATAGACCGAGATGAGCACTCAGTCCATGTATTTTTTCACTATGGATGGCTGACAATTAGTTGCAAGTCGCCAGACAAGGTCCACTCTGTGACATCGCTCGGCAGGATGAAATGAGAGCCTTTTTCGATAGGATACACTAGTCCATCCACTGTCAGCTCGCCAGCACCTTCCAAGACGCTAAACAGACTGTAATCTGCTGTCTTTTTAAATTCAACAGAACCAGCAATGTCCCACTTGTAAACAGCAAAGAAGTCATTGGCCACCAAAAGAGTAGAGGTCAGATCATCTGCCTGAATGGTAACGGGACGGCTATTGGCTGGCTCACCGATAGTCAAAACATCAATCGATTGCTCCAAATGCAGCTCACGCAGATTGCCAGCATCGTCCTTACGATCAAAGTCATAGACCCGATAAGTGGTATCGCTAGATTGCTGAGTCTCCAAAATCAGAATCCCTGAGCCAATAGCATGCATGGTGCCACTTGGGACATAGAAGAAATCACCAGCCTTGACTGGAATTTTGGTCAAAAGATGATCCCAGTCCTTGCTCTCGATTTGCTGGCGCAGCTCTTCCTTGCTCTGGGCATTGTGACCGTAGATAATCTCCGCTCCTTCGTCTGCAGCAATAACATACCAGCACTCAGTCTTGCCAAGTTCGCCTTCGTGCTCTAGTCCATAGGCATCATCTGGATGGACCTGAACGCTGAGCCAGTCATTGGCATCCAAAATCTTCGTCAAAAGTGGAAAGACAGGCTCTGGACGATTGCCAAAGAGCTCACGGTGCTCGGCATAGAGCGCATCTAGCTTCTGACCAGCAAAACGGCCATTCTTGACGGTTGAAACACCGTTCGGATGAGCCGAAATTGCCCAATACTCGCCCACATGGTCGCTGGGAATTTCATAGCCAAAGACATCGTGCAGCTTGGTGCCACCCCAAATCTTCTCCTGCATCACAGACTCTAGAAATAACGGTTCTGACATAATAGTCTCCTTACATATTTTTCATCATCCAAAATCAGGTAATCCTTGATGATAAAAGTTTGGTACTGCTTACATTATAATATAGACTCGGGCACTTTGTCTACTCCTACCTTACTTTACAAAGAAAAATCTGGCTCTGGCCAGACCTTTATAATAAAAAGAGAAGACTTCCCCAGCAAATTCCGCAAAGGTATCCTATCACTACATCCTTTGGATAGTGCACTCCGCCAATCACGCGCACTGTAGCCAACCCTGCCGAAAGCAAGAGGCAGATAAGTCCCGGCAACCAGAAAAAGTAGAGCAGGCACATGGAAATCACTGTCGCCGAAAAGACATGGCGGCTAGGCATGGACTTGCCTGATGTATCCTTTGCCAGCAAGGGTTGAATAGCCCATTTTTCGTAAGGGCGTGCTTGATTCAGTCGTTTACGAATCGCTGACAAGAGACCAAATCCAATAGCTGGTAAGAAGAAAAAAGCAAGCAGCCCTTTCCAGCCCTCCGTCAGAAAGGCATCAATCAAGACCACTCCATACACCAGAGGCATAAAAACAATCATCCCCCTATTAAAATAGGCCATCCCTTTCAGCCACTGAGGACGACTGCGAAAGGAAGCCGTTAATTGTTGATAAAAAATCGTGTAATCTTTCATGCTTGCTTACCCTGCTTTTTAAAAAGTTGAATTCTCATACTTTCTCTACTATAGCATATTTCTAGATAAGATGGTAGATAGATAGCAAAAGAGACTGAGACCCAAGCCCCAATCTCTTAGTATTCATGTTTTCTGAAGAGGTTTATTTCTCCAGATTCCAGATTTCCTTGGCATATTGCTCAATGGTATCGTCTGAGGTGAACTTGTCAGATGTAGCGATGTTAATCAGGCTCATGCGGGCCCATTTTTCTTTGTCACGATAGAGAGCATCAATCTTCTCTTGAGCTTCCATGTAAGCATGGAAGTCTTTCAAGAGGAAGTATTCATCATTGTGGGTGATAAGGGCTTCGTAGATTTCAGAGCCTTCTTCACGAACGTTTGGAATCGTTCCATTAACAAAGGTGTCGACCACCAGACGAATGTCTGGATTGCTTTCATAGACACCGCGTGAGTAGTAATCATGGCGGGCATAGTGCTCGTAAACTTGGTCCTTGTCCATCCCGAAGATGACAATGTTGTCGTCACCGACTTCATCCTTGATTTCGATATTGGCTCCGTCCAGTGTAGCTAGGGTAATGGCACCTGTCATCATGAACTTCATGTTGGAAGTACCAGAAGCTTCCTTGGAAGCCAGAGAAATTTGCTCTGATACATCTGCTGCTGGAATGATGAGCTCAGCCAGGCTGACCCGGTAGTTTTCCAGGAAAACAACCTTGAGTTTGCCTTGCAGGCTTTCATCCCTGTTGACCAGATTGGCTACTTCATTGATTAGCTTGATAACCGACTTGGCAAAGTGATAGCCTGGAGCAGCCTTGGCACCAAAGATAAAGACGCGCGGTACCATGTCCTTGTCAGGATTGTCCTTGAGATCCCAGTAAAGCTTGATGATATGAAGCAGGTTGAGCAGCTGACGTTTGTAGGCGTGGAGGCGTTTTACCTGCACATCAAAGATAGCTTCTGTAGAAACTTCTACTCCTGTTGATTCCTTGATGAAGTCAGCCAGACGAGCCTTGGCTTCTTGCTTCACTCGGTAGAAATCAGCCAGTACTTGCTGATCATCCTTGAATTCCAAAAGCTTACGCAGCTCATGGATATCACTTCTCCAGCCCTTACCAATTAGTTTATCAATATCAGCTGACAGAGGCTGGTCCGCAATTTGCAGCCAGCGGCGCTGGATAATCCCATTGGTTTTGTTATTAAACTTCTCTGGGTAAATACTGTAGAAATCACGCAAGGTATCTTCTTTGAGCAGTTCTGTGTGGAGTTTAGCAACACCATTGATTGAATGCCCACCGATGATAGCCAAGTGGGCCATGTGGACTTGATTGTCCTTGACAATCCGAGTGTTTTCGATGACTTGCGGATCAAGTCCACGTCCAGCCATTTCAGCCACATAGCGATTGTCGATTTCTAGGATGATTTGATAAACCCGTGGCAGGACATTCTTGAAGAGCTCCGCATCCCATTTTTCCAAGGCTTCTGACAAAATGGTGTGGTTAGTGTAGCTCATGGTCTTGACCGTCGCATTCCAAGCATCTGCCCACTCGAGACCATAATCATCCAGCAAAAGGCGCATAAACTCAGCTGGCGCAACTGCTGGGTGGGTATCGTTGATATGGACAGAAACCTTCTCATGAATATCCTTGAGCGGACGACCTTGCTTGAGGTAGGATTTGATAATGGTTTGCAGCCCTGCGCTGGTCATGAAGTATTCCTGAATCAGGCGCAGTTCTTTTCCTTCGTAGCTAAAATCGTCTGGATAGAGAATGGCTGTAATATCCTGCACCCGTCGACGGGCTTCAATAGTTGGATAGTCCAATTCATATTCTTCTGGGATTTCAACATCCCAAAGACGGAGATTGTTGATATTGTCATTGCCAAAGCCAATCTGAGGCACGTCATAAGGCACAGCACGCAAAGTTTTAGAATTCTCATAAACCGGCACAATGCGGCCTTCTTCATTGGCACGCAAGTAGACATTACCAAAGATTTTAACATCCACAATGCCGTGATCCTTACGGGTTTCCCAGACATTGCCTAGACTGCCAAACCAATCATCTGGAATTTCCACCTGATAGCCATTCACGATTCTCTGCTTGAAAAGACCGTAGCGATAGCGAATCCCATTTCCAAAACCTGGATAGCCCGTTGTAGCTAGCGAGTCCATGAAGGCTGCTGCCAAACGACCAAGGCCCCCATTTCCCAAAGCCATATCGTGCTCAGCATTTTTTACATCTTCAAAGTCAACTCCGAGCTCAGCAAAACTTTCCTTGACCGTATCAAGAATGCCCAAATTGAGTAGGTTAGTTTCCAGCATACGTCCCGGCAGAAACTCAATTGAGAAATAATAGGCTGTCTTTTGCTGCTGTTCCACGAGTTTATTGCGGCGCTCCAGCCACAGTGGCGTAATATATTTACGAATGGTACTAGCGAGGGCCTGAAAAAGCTCGGCAGGTGTAGCATCCGCAATCTTAATCAGCTGTCTTTCGTGCAAGGTATCCTTGAAATCTCGGATAAACTGTTCTTTATTTAATTCCATTTTTACGAATTAACTTCCTTTCTTTTAGGGAAAAGCATCCGTCTAGATAAGATGTCAACATGAGAAAGACCACTTACCCGACAAATCCTCTCTTGTCAGAAACAAGAGAGGATTGCTGTTCTAATGCAACATACTAGAGTAGTGACTCATATAAATCACTGTATGCTTGACTGGCTGTATCCCAAGAGAAATCTCTTTCCATCGCCTGTATTTGCAGACTATGCCAAGCTTCTTGGTCATGCCAGTAAAGATTGAGGGCTTCTTTGAAAGTCCATGTTAGCCAATAACCAGAGAAGTTATTGAAGCTAAAGCCTGTTCCCTGTCCACTATAGACATTGAAAGGTTCAACCGTATCACGCAAACCACCAACCTCATGAACCAGTGGCAGTGTCCCGTAACGCATAGACATCATCTGAGATAGACCGCAAGGTTCAAAGCGGCTCGGCATAAGGAAAATATCACTGGCTGCATAGATCTCCTGAGCCAAAGTAACATCAAAAAGGATATTAGCGGATAATTTTTCAGGATAAGCCTGGCCAAACCAAGCGAAGGCACGTTCAAATGCAGGATCTCCTGTTCCAAGAAGGACAATTTGCACATCTTCCTGAAGCAGATTATGCAACTCTTCCACCACCAAATCAAAACCTTTTTGACGAGTCAAACGAGAGACGATACCAACGACAGGAACATCATCCCGAACTGGCAAGCCTACTTTTGCTTGAAGAGCTCGTTTATTTTCCAATTTCCCAGTCAAATCATCTTTGTTAAAGTGGTAAGCCAGCAATTTATCGGTTTCTGGATTGTAGATATCTGTATCGATACCATTGACAATACCGACCAGCTTGCCAGACTCCATCCGAAGAATCTGATCCAGACCGCAGCCAAACTCAGCTGTCCGAATTTCGTTGGCATAGCTCGGTGAAACAGTTGTCACGCGATCTGCATAGAGAATGCCCGCCTTCATCCAGTTGAGGCAGTCATTCCAACGGAGAGTGCCATCCGCATAACGTTCATAGCCGACACCAAAGAGTTCCCAAAGCATGCTATCCGGAAATTGTCCCTGAAACTCTAAATTATGAATAGTCAGTACTGTCTTGATGTTGTTATAGGCCTGAATCCAGCGGTATTTTTCCTTGACCAAGAAAGGAATCATGGCCGTATGGTAGTCGTGCGCATGGAGAACATCTGGAATAAAGTCAATGCGCTCCATCAGTTCGATTGCTGCTAATTGGAAATAAGCAAAGCGTTCACCGTCATCAAAATCACCATAGACATGTCCACGGAAGAAATAATGCTGATTGTCGATAAAGTAGAAGTTGACACCTTCCAACTCAATCTTTTTGACACCGACATATTCCCGACGCCAACCGACACTGACTTCAAAAGAGAAGAGGTCTTCAACTTGATCACCAAATTTAGCATCCGTCATGTCATAATATGGCAGAATAACCCCAACTTCATGACCAGCTTTGACCAAGGATTTAGGGAGGGCGCCGATAACGTCTCCCAAGCCACCCGTCTTGGAAAAAGGTGCTCCTTCTGCTGCTACAAATAAAATTTTCATGAAACGATGTCCTCTGTAACTTTTTGACCTTTCTTCAGTACAACTGGATGTTCAGCTGTCCCTCGAACGACTACTCCCTCAGCAATCTCAACGCCCTTGTCCACAATTGCATATTCTACCACTGCATTTTTTCCAACGACAACGCGCGGGAAGAGGAGACTGTCTTTGACACTGCTACCCGCTAAAATTCTTGTATTCCGCGAAATAACAGAATTTACAACTTCACCTTCTACAATACTACCTGAGGCAAACTGAGAACGAGTTACTTTTGATCCTGTTGCATAGTAAGTCGGCTCTTCATTTTTCACCTTTGTATAAATCTTTTGATTTGGTGAGAAGAGAGAGTAGAATTTCTGCCGATCAAGCATATCTTTATTGGCCTTATAGTATGATTCAACAGAGTAAATATTTGCCAGATAGCCTGTGTACTCGTAAGCAAAAGCTCCAACTTCAGCTGCCAAGTCCCGAAGAACATAGCGTAATTTTTGTGGGAATTCTTTTTGGGCTTCTTCTTCCAATTTTTCAATTAACCACGGCGTATCTACTACAAAAATATCTGTAGACATATTGAAGAGCTCGCCCTCGTCTCTATCACTATGCAGCTTGTGCCCTAGAACATGGTCCGTTTCACTGACTTGCAGAACTGCATTGACATCTGAAATATCTTTAGATGGCAATTTCTTGTAAACCACTGTCATCGGTTGCTGGGTTGTGTTATGCAAGTGGAAGACCTGATTAAGGTCAATGTTGATCAACACATCACAGTTCAGGGCTACAGTTTGGTTAGAGCCTGAGCGCTTCAGATAAGTCAGTAACTGTTCATAATATTCCTTACCAACTGTGCTACTTTCTACACGGGTATTATAAATTCCTAGATAGTAGTGACTCAAAAGTGTAGACAAGCCCCACTCACGACCTGAACGAATATGGTCAAAGACAGAGCTGATATTGTCTTGTTGGAAGATACCAAAGACGCTACGAACACCAGCATTAGCAAGACTAGACAGTGGGAAGTCAATCAAGCGGTATTTCCCACCAAATGGCAAACTGGCAACTGGACGATGGTCTGTTAAGGTTGACATGTCGTGGAAACCGACCGTATTTCCTAAAATCGCTGAATATTTATCAATCTTCATCTGTTGGTACCCCCACTTTTTCATTATATCCGACTACTTGCACTTCATCTGTTCCGTCAATCTCTACACCATCAGAAATAACAGCGCCCTCACCAATGATCGCACGTTTAATCTTAGCTCCCTGGCCAATAATAGCGCCACTCATAATGACAGAATCAATGACTTCTGCACCCTCACGAACTTGAGCGCCCGTTGAAAGAATAGAATGCTTAACAGTTCCATCTACAAAACAGCCGTCAACTACCAAAGAATCTTCAACATGAGCATTTGCACCAAGGTAGTTTGGTGGTGAAATCAAGTTGCGTGAGTAAATTTTCCACTGACGATCACGACTGTCTAAAGCATTTTCTGGACTAATGTATTCCATGTTCGCTTCCCAAAGTGACTCAATCGTACCAACGTCTTTCCAGTAGCCGTTAAATTCATAAGCATAAACACTTTCGCCAGATTCAAGATAGTTAGGAATAACATTCTTACCAAAGTCGGACATATCTACATTGCTCTTTTCGGCAGCAATCAGCATATTGCGGAGACGTTGCCAGTCAAAGATATAGATTCCCATAGAAGCCTTGGTAGATTTAGGATTTTCTGGTTTTTCTTCAAATTCAACGATCCGATTGTTAGCGTCGGTATTCATGATACCAAAACGGCTGGCCTCCTTGAGAGGCACATCCAAGACTGCAACCGTCAAACTAGCGCTATTATCCTTGTGGGATTGGAGCATATCATCATAGTCCATCTTGTAGATATGGTCTCCAGATAGGATTAAGACATATTCAGGATTGATACTGTCAATATAGTCAATATTTTGGAAAATCGCGTGGCTAGTTCCCTCAAACCAACGATTTCCTTCACTGGCAGAGTAAGGCTGAAGAATGGATACACCTGTATTGATACCATCCAAGCCCCAGCTTGAACCGTTCCCGATGTGACTGTTCAAAGCAAGTGGTTGGTACTGGGTAATCACACCGACATTGTTGATCCCAGAGTTGGCACAGTTTGATAGCGCGAAATCAATAATACGATAACGACCACCAAACTGTACTGCTGGTTTCGCAATACTTTGTGTGAGCTTTCCAAGACGAGTTCCTTGCCCACCGGCAAGAATCAAAGCTAGCATTTCATTCTTCATATCCTACTCCTTTGTGGAATCTTTTTTAGCATTTTTACGAACATTCACACGACGCTTGATTTTCCAAATACTTGCTCCCAAAGCGGGTAGCGTAAAGGTCAAGGTCTGCGGATAATCTTTCCATAGTCCCTCTTGAGACTGCACTGTTTCGTTGTGTTCCTTCCAAACACCTCCCCATTTCTCTAATTCAGTATTCCATACCTCTTCATAAATGGCTTCCACTGGCACACCAATGGTAAAGTTTTTGCGCTCTACTGGCACCATGTTGAATACACAGACCAACATATCTCCTTTTTCCGTCTTACGGATAAAGGAAAGAACACTCTGATCGGTATTGTCTGCATCGATGATTTCGATGCCATCGTAGCTAAGATCAATCTCCCAAAGCGGACGATTATCTCGATAAAAGGCGTTGAGGGCAGAAGTGAAGCTCTGCATCTGCTTGTTCATATGATCGTCCAGATTTGACCATTCCAGCTGCTCTTCTGACTTCCACTCTAGGAATTGACCAAATTCTGAACCCATAAAGAGCAATTTCTTGCCTGGATGGCAGATTTGATAGGTCAAGAGGTTTCGTAGACCAGCAAATTGATTATAGCGATCACCCCACATCTTATGCATCATGCTCTTCTTACCGTGAACAACTTCGTCGTGAGAGAAAGGTAAGAGGAAATTTTCAGAAAATGAATACATGAAGCTGAAGGTCACCAGATTGAAATCGTACTTGCGGTAAATCGGGTCTTCTTCATAGAAACGCAGAATATCATTCATCCATCCCATATTCCACTTGAAGTCAAAGCCCAAACCGCCCATCTCTCTCATGCCCGTAATCTTGGTTTCGGATGAGCTCTCTTCAGCAATCATCATAACATCTGGATGAAATAGCTTGATGACTGTGTTCAAACGCTGCAAGAAATAATAACCTTCATAGTTACGATTACCGCCGTCCTTATTTGGCTGCCAAGGACCACTATCGTAGTCTAGATAGAGCATATTGCTAACCGCATCCACACGAACCCCATCTAGATGGTAGAAATCAATCCAGAACTTGATGCTAGAGATCAAGAAGGATTGCACTTCATTTTTCCCTAGGTCAAAATTCAAGGCACCCCAGCCATAGTTATGAGCTCGGTCATGATCCTGGTACTCAAAGGTTGGTGTTCCATCATAGTAAGCCAAGGCATCGTCATTGATGGTAAAGTGACCTGGAACCCAGTCCACAATAACACCAATATTATTCAAGTGACATTCTTCGACGAAGTCCTGAAATTCCTCAGGTGTGCCATAGGTATGTTCAAAGGCAAAGTAACCCATGAGCTGGTAGCCCCAGCTGAGTCCCAAAGGATGCGCCATGAGCGGCATGAACTCAACGTGTGTATAGTTCATTTCTACTAGATAAGGAATCAACTCCTCCTTAAGCTGAGCCATAGAATATGGACTACCGTCAGGATTTCGTTTCCAAGATCCAGCGTGTACTTCATAGATATTGACCGGTCTTGAGAAAAAGCCCCAACGCTTTCTCCGAGCCAGCCAAAGTCCATCTTGCCACTTCTTCTCTGGAATAGTCCGAACAATAGCTCCCGTACCTGGGCGCTCTTCAAAATAGATAGCCAGCGGATCAATTTTCAAGATTTCCTGACCACTACTGCGTTTGATATTGTACTTGTAAATATCTCCTTCCTTAGGCAAATCCGTGAAGACTTCCCAGACACCGACTTCATTGCGAGTCATAGGAATCTGCTCTCCATACCAATTGGTGAAATCTCCAATCAGATGTACATTCTGCGCATTTGGAGCCCAGACTCTAAAAGTGTAGCCAGCTTTGCCATCCACCACATCCTGATGCACTCCTAAATAATGCTGCAAATGAAAGTTTTCACCTGTTGTAAAGGTTCTTAATGCTTCTTTTTTGTCCATTTAGTCACCTTTCTATTTGTAAGCGTTTTCTATGTTTCTATTTTACCCCATTTTCTTATATTTTTCAAGTAAATTTCCAAAAACAGTCTCAAAAATTTCAAAAGCCCAATTTCTTCAAAAGAATGAGTTGCTATATCAATAGATCGTTGAAGAAGATCTCATGAAATACTGATTCTACAGGCTTTTACCTGAATCATTTAATATAAAAATCAATCGAATTAGAGATAAAATAGCCGAAAATTGTATAGACCAATATGTAAATTTACATTTTAAAATGATAAGTAATCAAAAATATAAACGCTTGCTTATTTTTATATTGTTCGAACACTTGTTAGAATTACAAGTTCATCAAGGTAAGAAAAAAGGCCGCACAAAGCCGCCTTTCTCATTATTTCACATCAAACACGATGGATTTCACTTGTGTCATCGCTTCGATACTGTAACGAATCCCTTGCACTCCGGCTCCAGACCCTTTAACACCAAGGAATGGGAAGTTATCTGGACCACGCTGGGTCTTATTATTGATATGTACAGTACCCACTTCCAGTTTTTCAGCAATTTCAAATGCTTTCGGGAAATCATTTGTAAAGACTGAAGATTGCAGGCCAAATTCTGACTGATTACAGATCTTGATAGCCTCTTCAAGGGAAGTCACACGAATAATCGGAAGAACAGGACCAAATGGCTCTTCCCAAGCTACTTTCATATCCAGTGTCACATGGTCAAACAAGGCAGGCCAGATGAGATTTGCTTCACGTTTGATTTCTATCAAGGCTGACGCTCCCTTTTCTTGAGCATCTTCAATCAAGCCCCAGATGAAATCTGCTGATGCGTTATCAATGACTGGTGTGATATCCGCATTATCAAAGGGATCCCCAACCGTCAGTTTCTCTACCTCTGCCTTAATCAGCGCCGCTAATTTATCTGCCACGCTCTCCATGACAATGACACGTTTAATAGCCGTACAGCGCTGACCGGAATAACTGTATGCCCCGCCAACAATCTGCTTAGCTGCATGTTCCAAGTCAGCATCTTCCAGCACGACTGCAGCATCCTTACCACCCAATTCTAACATAATTGGACGCATGCCAGCCAACTTACCGATGCGTTCTCCGATTGGAGTCGAACCAGTAAAGTTAATGTAGTTTACTTCCTTATGCTCAATGATGTAATCCCCAATTTCTGAACCACGTCCTGTGATGGTATTGAAAACACCAGCAGGCAGACCAGCCTCAGCAAAAGCCTGAGCCAAGAGCAGACCAGAAATTGAACCTTGTGTAGGTGGCTTAAAGATCACGACATTTCCACCGATAAGGGCAGGAGCAATCTTAGAACCAGACAGGTTGACTGGGTAGTTAAATGGCGCGATAGCCAAGACAACTCCTACAGGCTCACGACGAACCACAGCCAATTTTTTCTTGCTGGCAGCCTCAAAGCCGCCACCTTCCATAACCTGGCCATGAATACGAATTCCCTCTTCGGCCGCATAGCGAATCAAGTCTGCTGTCCGAACAACTTCTCCAATCGCCGCTTTGATACCCTTGGCAACTTCTTTTGCAAGAATTTCGCCAATCTTTTCCTGATCGCGCTCCAAAATATCCGCGGCCTTATGCAGATAAGCTGCACGTTCGACTGCTGAAAGAGCGCGCCAAGCTGGCAAAGCCGCACGAGCGCTCGCCATCGCATCATCAACCTCTGCCTGACTCATGGCAGGCACAGTTCCTAAAATCTCATTATTGATAGGAGATGAGATGGTGATTTCATTTTCAGAAGCTCTCCACTCTCCATTTATATAGTTCTTATATTGTGTCACGTGTCCCCTCCAAAATGTTATTAAGTATCATTT
>CAJPQE010000032.1:0-16307 GCA_905372795.1 Streptococcus cristatus
TCATCAGCTTTTACAGCCCTACTCAACTGTGCGGAGGTGGGACGACGAAATCGAATTCTAACGAATTACCGATTTCTGTCCCACTCTCTGTTGTTGATAACTACATTATTTACGACGTCCTGGACGTTCTGCGTAACCATAGTATGCATCTGCCATGATTTCTTCCATGTCAGCTACCATTGGCAAGCGTGGGTTTGCAGGTGAACATTGATCTTCATAAGCAAGCAAGGCGATTTCATGCAAGCTGTCTTTCCAAACTTTTTCATCGATTCCTTGGTCTTTGAAGTTCATCTTGATACCTACTGCAACACCAAGTTCGTAAACAGCTTTAGCGTATGCTTCAACCGCTTCTTCTGGAGTTGAGTGAGGCAAGCCGAGCATTTTCGCGATGTCTTGGAATTTCTCATCAGCTTTCCAATAGTTGTATTTAGGCCATGTAGTGGTCTTAGATGGACGAGTACCATTGTAACGGATGACGTATGGAAGCAAGATTGCGTTTGTACGTCCGTGAACAGTATGGTGAACACCACCAATCTTGTGGGCCATTGAGTGACTCATACCAAGGAAGGCATTGGCGAAGGCCATACCAGCCATTGTAGACGCATTATGCATTTTTTCACGTGCTTCTGGGTCAGCTGTCTTAACAGATTTTTCCAACCATTCAAAGACAAGCTTGATAGTTTGAAGCGCAATACCATCTGTGTAGTCGTTCGCAAAGTTTGAAGTATAGGCTTCAGTCGCGTGAGTCAAGACGTCCATACCTGTATCAGCAGCGATGAAGTCTGGAACGGATTCAACCAAAGCAGGGTCAACAATGGCAATAGTTGGTGTCAATGAGTAGTCAGCCAATGGGTATTTGCGGTTATTTTTCTTATCAGAGATAACGGCAAATGGTGTTACTTCTGAACCTGTACCTGAAGTCGTTGGGATACCGATGTACTTCGCTTTCTTACCAAGTGATGGGAAGCGGAAGGCACGTTTACGGATATCCATGAATTTTTGAACCAAGTCACGGAAGTCGATTTCTGGTTGCTCGTAGAAGAGCCACATTACTTTCGCCGCGTCCATTGGAGAACCACCACCAAGAGCGATGATTGTATCTGGTTCAAATGCTTTCATCACTTCAGCACCACGTTCTACAGTTGTAATGTCTGGATCTGGTTCAACATCTGAGAAGACTTGGATAGTGACACGGTTGCTACGTGCGTTCAATTGATCGATCACACGTTGAACAAAGCCAAGTTTTTCGATAGATTTGTCCGTAACGATCATAACGCGTTCAATATCTTCACATGTTTGAAGGTATTGGATAGAGTTGCGCTCGAAGTAAATTTTTGAAGGAACTTTAAACCATTGCATATTATTTCTACGTTTCCCTACTTTCTTGATGTTTAGAAGGTTAATAGCGCTCACGTTATCACCAACTGAGTTGCGTCCGTATGAACCACATCCAAGTGTCAAGGATGGAATGAAGGCATTATATACGTCCCCGATACCACCGAAAGTAGATGGCGAGTTCCAGATGATCCGCATCGCTTTGATTTCAGTACCAAAGCGTTTAGCTAATTCTTCATCTTTTGTATGGATAGCTGCTGAGTGACCAAGTCCGTTAAATTCAACCATCTGACGAGCTTTTTTAAGACCGTCTTCTCTATCTTCAGCTTTCAAGACAGCAATAACTGGTGACAATTTTTCGCGAGTCAATGGCTCATTTGGACCTACTTCAGCACATTCTGCAGCCAAAATGTTTGTACCTTCTGGTACTTTAAAGCCTGCTTGTTCTGCAATCCATGTAGCTGGTTTACCAACGATGCTTGCATTCAGTTTAGCACCAGCACAGTTCTTGCTGTTTGCTTTAGCACCAAAGCAGAATTCTTCAAGAAGGGCTTTTTCTTTTTTGTTTACAAAGTAAGTGTGGTATGACTTGAACTCTTCTACAAATTCGTCATAAACTTCCTTGTCAATAATCACCGCTTGCTCAGATGCGCAGACCATACCATTGTCAAATGATTTAGACATTACGATATCATGAGCTGCTTGGCGAAGGTCAGCAGATTTTTCGATGTAAGCTGGTACATTTCCGGCACCAACCCCAAGAGCTGGTTTTCCGCAAGAGTAGGCAGCCTTAACCATGGCATTACCACCTGTTGCAAGGATTGTTGCAATACCATCGTGGTTCATCAAAGCTGCTGTTGCTTCCATAGATGGTTGAGTAATCCATTGCACACAGTTTTCAGGTGCGCCAGCTGCGATTGCTGCGTCACGAACGATTTGCGCTGCGTGAGCAGATGACTCTTGAGCAGATGGGTGGAAGGCAAAAACGATTGGGTTACGTGTCTTCAAGGCAATCAATGCTTTAAAAATTGCTGTTGATGTTGGGTTCGTTGTTGGAGTGATACCACAGATAACCCCGACAGGCTCAGCAATCTTTGTCAATCCAGTAACAGGATCATCTTCGATAACACCAACAGTCTTCACACCACGCATGTTGTTGACAACGTGTTCACAGGCAAAGAGATTTTTCGTTGCCTTGTCTTCAAATACACCACGACCAGTTTCTTCAACCGCATGTTGAGCAAGGATCCCGTGCGCATCAAGAGCTGCAACTGAAGCTTTTGCTACGATGTAATCTACTTGCTCTTGATTTAGTTTTCTCATTTCTTCAAGAGCTAGGAGACCTTTTTGCACAAGCTCGTCAACATGCTTTTCAGCCGCTAGCACTTTATCTTCTTGTTCAACAGTTTTCTTCTTATCAGCCATTATAGTCCTCCAATGGTTTCTGCCAAAAGGTTAAATAGATGTTTCAACCTTTGTTAATTATTTCACAATATAATTATACTCTATTCCTACAAATTTGTAAACACTTTCAACAAAAGTTCACAAACTTTTTATGGATTATTTTTTAAGCACTGATACTTCAAGCTTTTTTACTAAAGTCTCTATTTATTCTCAAAAATTTCACATACTTTTCTTTAAAAATGTGTTAGCGCTTTCTTTTTTGTCATAAAATGAGCTCGGCTAATTAACCGAGCTCGTTCTATGGCTTAACACTGCCATTTGAAGCGGCAGCCAAAGCCTCTTTTATCATGTTAGAGTAGAGTTTACCTCCCTCTGCCATAGACTCTGAATCTGCCCCATAATGGACATAGTCTGTTCCAATCCAAATCTGCGGATTATTAATCGCTACCTGATACCAGTCTGCTACATATACAAAATCGTATTTCTTAGCAAGTTCAAGTTCGTATTGTCGCATCTTAACAGGAATACTACTTGGATCATTGGCTGTTCGGCCATCATATGGCGTGACTAAAATCAAGCGATGGCCTTTTGGCAAGAGCTCGATATACTGATCCAGCAATTCTTCATAATTGTCAACCGGATTGGTTCCCAATGCCAAGACGACGTTTTGAAGCAGTGTTTGGTTAGCAATATCGTTCTTGAAAAATTCCAGACCAGACACTAAATTACGACTAACAACTGCATCGACTTGAGCGTCAGGTATAGCCTCTTGGATCCATTCAGCAGAGCGCAAGGTGACCGAATCACCGATAACAGTCGTTCCCTCTGCCACGTTATAATTTGTTGCAGTTTTCTGGTCTGCGTGCTTACGGGTTGTCTGCATTTTCGTATCTGCTTGGTTCAAAGAATTGACAATCAGGCTTTCCTCAAAGGCACCCACAGACGGAGCTGTGATGGTGATAATAAGCAAGATAAATGTCAGCGGAATGAAACTGTAGAAAATCGGCTTGGTGATGGATGTTACATTCATCTCCTTGCCAAAAATCCGAGGCTTCCGTCCAGCTAAAGTCGGCTCTAAGATATAGAAGGAAAGAGCCGCGAAACCAAAACTCAAGATTGTAGTCAAAAGCACAGCCCAACCATTGCTCATCAACTGAGTAAAAATAATATAGAAAGGCCAATGGAAGAGGTAAACACCATAGCTAGTATCTGCAATAAAGTTGAGAGGACTAGGCTCCTTAATATTTGGCAATTTATCGTGCAAGATGCGGGTTGCTGCTATCATGACACAAGCCAGAAGTGTTGAAATCAAGAAACCAAATAAATAAGTCCACAGGCTGTCAAATTTCAAAATAAAGCTGAGCAAAAGAAGAAGAACAAAACTGCCAGCTAAAGCAATCAAGACTTGCTTGATTTCGACCTTTTCTTCCAGTTTCTTCATTTGAACGCCCACATTTCCGACTCCAGAGAAAGTCGCTAGCACTGTCCCAGCAAAGAAAGGAAAGACATGGGTCAAACTTGAGAAATAAATATTGGAGTAATTCTTGCTGAAAAAGGCTCCGATAAACATAGCCAAGAAACTGAACAGAAACAGAGCAATTGAAGTCAGAGAAATCAGCCCCCGATACTGAGCAACTGACTTGCTAATCTTGCTAATGCCCCAAGCAGCCAAGCCCCAGAGGATATAGTAATGCACTTCCAGTGCCAAACTCCAAGTGTGAATCAGCAAATGCGGTACAAACTGGCTTTCATAACTGCCGCCCGACATCATTTCATAAAAATTGGTCACAAAGCCAAGCGCAGCTGAAATCTGCGTCCCGATACCTGCTACAAAATCCCGACGAATCAATAAAGTAAAGGGCATGATGACCAAAATCATAAAAACGAGCGGAGGAACGATACGATAAAAGCGCCGTTTCAGAAAGCCCATAATATCAATCGTCCGACTTCTTGTAAACTCATCAATCAATAATGAAGTAATCAAAAATCCTGAAAAAGTGAAAAAGATGTCCACTCCAATAAAACCTCCAGGAAAAATTCCCTGAAAGTAATGATAGAGTAACACCAAGACCAGTCCAGTAATCCGAACCAGTGAAAACCATCTAATGCGCATTTTGATAAATTCCTTGCTTGAACGTTCCTTCATAGACGACATTACTTTCTGTCGTCAGTTTTCCTTTACCATTGGCCTGACCGTTGGCAAACTCACCTTCATATTTCCAACCAGCCTTCGATGTAAAAGTACCCTTACCATCAAAAGTACCATTTTTGAAATGCCCTTTATAACTATCCCCATTTTTAAATGTCAGAGTGCCTTCGCCGTTCATTTTCCCGTGAACCAGACTGCCCTCATATTTTATCTTACCTTGATCCAGCGTTAGCGCACCCTTACTAGGGATATTGGAGGTAAACACTAAAATTGCTGACAATGCAATCACAGTCACTGCTAAGATTTCTAGATTCTGACGGGTCAGATAGATTTTATATTTATCGTAAAATTCTTTTATTTTATCCATTTTTCATCCATTTAAGCGTTCTAGCCACTTGTGGCAACCAGCCAAAATCAGGTCATAAGTCTCATCGAAATCACCTGTGTACCAAGGATCCGGCACACCGAGATCAGCAAACTGGTAGATTTTATCCTGAAAATCCACTGGCGCCATTTTCTTCAAATCTCGAATATTGGCTTCATCCATGCCGATGATATAATCAAATTCTGCAAAATCTTTCGCTGAAATCTGCTGAGAAGTCTTTCCTTTGTCATAAGAAATCGCATGTTTCTTAAAAATAGTCTGAGTCCCCTGATGTATAGGGTTGCCATGCTCCCAGCTGGACGTCGCACGACTCTCAATATGTAGGTCATCGGTCAGACTTTTCATAACAAACTCTGCCATCGGACTGCGGCAGATATTTCCTAAACAAACAAATACAATTTTCTTCATAGATCTATTATACCAGAATAAAAAGAAAACAGTGGAGCTTTCTTGATTATTCTGTGACAGCGGAAGCGAGCTCTGAAAAACAGCTAATTATACCGACTTACATAAAAGTGCAGATCATTGAGGCGGTGGCCCACTCAATCTAGCTTGCACCAGATTAAACTTTACTTTTCTTCAGAAAGATATTCAAAACTTAATTGTGGCCATTTAGTCTGCCAATTTTTCTTGCGGATTCTTTGCATATAAAGCTTCTTCCGCTCTGCATCCGCCAAAAAATGCGGTGTTGGTCGCACCTGAAATGCTCGAATATCTGCCAAGCCATAGGGCGCAAAAAGCTCTAGCTTATCATTTTCCAGCAATCGCAGACCGATAGCTGTGCAGCACTCAGGATACTTGCTCATGGCATCTTTCGAGCTAGTATAGGGCTGGGTGTTGGGACTATGAATGTGCATATAAACTTGATTTTTCAGCTCCCAAGAATAAGCGGGAAAAGCTTTTCTCAGCTCCATCTCCAGCTGCAAAGTTTTCTCATAAGATACAGTTGGATCAAAGAATATGACATCCACATCCGTTTCAGCATCAAAGCCCGACTTGCCAGACAAGATATTCCAGATAAAATTTCTGATACTGCCCGCAGCCAGCCAAGAGTCTTTCAATTCTAGACTGCGGATCATCTCCAAAATCGCTCGGATATCCTGATCCTGACTCAGCCTCTCTAAAATCTCTTGATCGGTCATCATTCCTTCATATACTCATATCCTAGGTGCTCATAGGCTTTGCGAGTCGCCACGCGCCCAGTCCGAGTCCGCATGACAAAGCCTTTCTGAATCAGGTAAGGCTCATACATGTCCTCCACCGTTTCGCGCTCCTCAGCAATATTGACTGAAAGTGTTCCCAGCCCCACTGGACCACCACCATAAACTTCAATCATGGTTCGTAGGATTTTCTGATCCACATAGTCCAGCCCTTCCTGATCCACATCCAGCATGGAGAGAGCCTGGTCGGTTATCTTATCATCAATCAGGCCATTGCCCATAATCTGCGCATAGTCCCGGACCCGCTTGAGCAAACGGTTGGCAATCCGCGGTGTGCCTCGGCTACGCAGAGCCAGCTCCTTCGCAGCCTCGTGAGTAATATCCATCTCAAAAATCTCTGCCGTCCGCTCAACGATTTCAGTCAGGTCGCCAGCTTCATAATACTCCATATGACCGGTAATCCCAAAGCGAGCCCGCAAAGGATTGGACAGCATGCCCGCCCGAGTGGTCGCCCCAATTAACGTGAAAGGTGGCAACTCCAGATGGACGCTGCGACTGGTTTCGCCAGTCCCAATCATAATGTCAATGTAAAAGTCCTCCATGGCGCTGTACAGCACTTCCTCTACCGCCATAGGCAAACGATGAATTTCATCGATAAAGAGGACATCGCCCGGTTCCAAATCATTGAGAATGGCCACCAAATCACCAGCCTTTTCAATGACTGGGCCAGAAGTCTGCTTGATATTCACACCGAGTTCGTTGGCGATGACAAAGGCCATGGTCGTCTTTCCCAGACCTGGAGGACCAAAAAGGAGAGTATGATCCAACGCCTCATCCCGCAATTTAGCCGCTTCAATAAAAATCTTCAGCTGATCCTTGACCTTGTCCTGACCGATATATTCTCGTAAATACTGAGGACGGAGAGTACGTTCTACCAGCTCCTCATCCCCCATTAATTCATTGTCTAAAATTCTACTCATAGAACTATTATAGCAAAAAATAAGGCAGAGGAAGCAATCCGACCCGCTTCTGAATACAAAAAAAGCCACCGAATTTGGTGGCTCTTATGGGAGATTATTATGAAAAAGTTTTAGGATTTCTATCAAATAAAGTTAGGAGGTCTTCATTTGATGGTATTAGTATAACGTCCTTATCTTAAAATTTGCTTAAAGAAAAAATATTTTTTAAAAATAAAATACTTTTAGATATCTTAGTAAGATGATACAAACTAATACGAATTGTTCAGTCTGATTAAAATAACCTCTATTTCATTGACTGTCTCAAAAACTCATGATACAATGAAAAAAATCGAAAAGGAGATTTTAGATATGAACAACCTTAAAAAGAAAACTTATCGGAATACACCCGCCTTTATGTTTATGGCTTGGGGCTCATTCGCCTTCTTTGTGACTCTTGTTCTCGTCGGCCTCTATACTTTGAAAGAACCTTTGATGGTTAAAGGATACTATCTCATGGGTTCTGTCGGACTGATTTCTTCTTCATTCACTCTTGCAAAAGTTATCCGTGATAACCAAGAAGACGAAGAGCGTTACAATCAATTTTTCCAACCACAAGACTTAGATAACCAATAAAATAAATAGTAAAAACGGCAGAGGGGGATTCTGCCGTTTTCTTGTATCTGAGGCTAGTATCGCCATGTTAGATACACTTCAAATGAAGCACGTTTAGTATTTATTTCACTCCTGCGAAATAAACGGTGGTGCTGGTGAAGAGGCTTCCTGCCTTGAGAATAACCTGATCTTTCAAGTCACTATGAATCGCATCAGGCAAGGCCTGTGCCTCCAACGCCAGACCATTATGCTGAATCATTGGCTGTCCATTGATGATAACTGACTCATCGACAAAATTTGCCGAATAAGTCACGACACAAGGAGCATCTGTACGGAAAGTCAGGTAACGACCTGATGCCGCATCATAAAGGCAACCTGCCTCTTCCTGCTCTTTATCAAGAGCAAAGGGATGATCCAGCCCTGACACGACCTGAATCTGCTCATCTGGATCAGCAAAAATTTCTTTCAGCGCTAGACCTGTTTGTAGACCTTTGACAAAGCCACGATCTGCATCCACTTCTTTTGCTGGCAAACCGTCAGGAGCAATCGGATACACCCCTTTAGTGTGCAGCTGGAGGACATGCTGATCAATCGGCTGACTGAAATCACCTGACAGATTGAAATAGCTGTGGTTGGTCGGATTAACCAGACTATCCTGATCTGTCTGGACTTGATAGGAAATCTCAATCTCCCCTTTTTCCGATAAGGAATAGGAAATCCAGATTTTCAAATTTCCTGGGAAGCCGCCCGTCCCATCTAGGCGCTCTGTATAAAATGTGACGCCCTCGTTTGTGACTTCCTCTGTCTGGAAAAGCACGCCATCCCAGCCAGTAGAGCCACTGTGGTTACAATTCTGACCATTATTGACTTCCAGCTGGTAGGACTGCCCATTCAACTCAAAGCTAGCCTTCGCAATCCGTCCCGCAACCGGTCCCACGCTGGCACCATGCTTGGGACTATTGCCAACATAATCCTCAAAACGATCAAAGCCTAGAATAATATTGGCAAAATCACCATTTTTATCTGGCGTCTGATATTCTAAAATCGTTGCGCCATAGTTCATGACCTTGAAGCGATAGCCTAGCTTATTTTCAAAGGTGTAGGCTAAGACATCCTGTCCTTTAAAAGTAGCAAAAATAGATTCTTGATAAGATTTCATACAATCTCCCTCTGTCTCGAGTCTGGGACAAAAGTCCTAGCCTCTCAATTGTCTTTGGATTGGCGAGCAAGACGCAGTGGTTGAGTGGGCTCTACTACGCTGATTTCATCAGCTTTTACAGCCCTACTCAACTGTGCGGAGGTGGGACGACGAAATCGAATTCTAACGAATTACCGATTTCTGTCCCACTCTCTTTCTTGACTTAGTCAGGGGACAAGGATGGAAGGCCATCCTTTTGATCTGAAAGTCTTTTTAATAACTAGCTTTCCCATGACTAATATTTGACTTTTCCATATTTAGCTTTCTACTGCTGGAAAGGGTGGATGACAACTCCCTGAACGACCCGATTGACCGTACCTGTCGGAGACGGTGTATCTGGTCGATTTTTTACTTTCAAAGAAGTCAAGAGAGAGAAGAGCTGAGCATAGACGATGTAAGGGAAGGCTCGATAGCTATCTTCCAAGATATCACTTTCAAGAACCACTTGCTCAACATTTTCCAAATCTTCCCTGCGCTCTGTAAAGAAAACCACCTTACGAGCAATCTGATCTCCTGCCACTTCACGCACCAAATCCAAGTCGTAACGTTTGGTGTATGCATCTCTTGAGCCAAATACTAGCACAAGCGTCTCTTCGTTAATCAGAGATTTTGGTCCATGACGGAAGCCGACTGGGCTTTCATACATAGTCGCAACCTTCCCCGCGGTCAACTCCAAAATTTTCAGCTGAGCTTCGTGCGCCAGACCAAAGAACGGCCCTGCTCCAAGATAAATGACCCGGTTAAAGTCTAATTCTGTCAAAGCTTGAACATCAGCTACATCGGCCAAAACCTTTTGGCTCAGGGCAATCAACTCGGCTACTCTTGCCTCTTTTTGAGCCAAATCTGCTGGGTCAAAAACCAAGAGAGCTGTCAGCATCATAGAGGTGAAGCTAGAAGTCATGGCAAAGCCAGCATCATTTGATGGAGCTGGTTGCAATAAGAGGAGATTCCGCTCATCGCCATGAGCCTGCTGAGCCAATTTCCCCTCTGCAGCACAGGTAATGGTCACTTGATAAAGCTCGTCAACCAACTGCTTGGCTAAGTCCACTGTTGCAACACTTTCTGGCGAATTACCACTGCGGGCAAAAGAAACGAGAACCGTTGGAATTTCCTTATGCAGATGTACCTTAGGACTCGCCACAATATCAGTCGTCGCAACCGAATTAAAATTCCATTTGCGCTCATCATAAAGCTTTCTGAAATATGGCAGCAGCGTGTCCCCTACATAAGCCGAAGTTCCTGCACCTGTAAAGATGACTTTTATATAATCATGCTTTTCTTCGATACCTTTTAGAAAAGCAGCTATTTGGTCAGCTTGATCCTTGTAATGATTAAAAGCTGTCTGCCAAACATCTGGCTGTTGGTAGATTTCACGCGTGGTGATTTCCGCGCCCAATTCAACCAGTTTCTCTTTTGAATAATCAAGCATGGTAATCCTTTCAAAATAAACAATGATATATTAGTTATTTGCTTTTAAAAGAGGGAATGGGAAAATTCCCCACTCCCCTTCATTTCTTTTTTCCTTACAAAACAGTCCTACTCATCCTCATCATCTGATAAGCCTGCTAAAATATCATTGACTTTAACGATATTTTCGACTGCATTTTTCGGATAGTCAACATCAGCTCCTGTCAGAGAAGCATTGAGAAACTCAATCACCATCGGCAGATTCATGCCGGCGTACAAGTCAATGTCCTTACCTTCTAAAATAAGGCGGCTGACTACATTACATGGTGTACCTCCCAAAAGATCTGCAAAGACAATATAGTCATCAAAATCCTTGACTGTGTCTAAGAACTTAGCTGTGAAATCGTCTGGTCCCTCCTCTGGTAACAAGGCAACGGCATGGATATCCGCTTGAGGTCCCATAATCATCTCAGTGGTTGTTTTCAGCTCTTCACAAAAGCGACCATGACTAATTAAAATTAATTGTTTGCTCATAATTTACACCATTATGCCATTCCAAAGAAGAAGTGGCCAAACGCTGAGAACGCAATCGCTGCAAGAATGATGAGCAAGATAGCTTTTGTAGAGTTCATACCCTTACGTCCAAGCAACCAGAAGATTACACCTGTGATGATGGCTGGTACCAAGCGTGGGAAGACCAAGTTAAGCATGTCTTGGATATCGATAGCTTTTTTCCCGATGTGTGGAGCCCAAGAAACTTCAACACCAATCATGCTGGCAATCAAGGCACCAACCATGAAGACACCAAGTACAGATGCAGCATCAATCAAAGCTGTCAAAGTACTTTGCATATTGTTGACGAGGTTAACCCCTTCTTTATAGGCAAATTCCAATTGTTTCCAACGGAAAATGTCATAAGCAACCGCAACAGCGATCCATAGGAAGATACCGGCTGGGTTTCCCGCAACAGCCAAAGTTGCTGCGATTGAACCCATAATAGCTGGTACCAATGATCCAAAGATTGAGTCTCCAAGAGGAGCGAATGGCCCCATGAGACCTGTCTTGATACCATTGACTGCATCTTTTGATTTCACACCATCTTTTTCTTCCAAAGCAAGGTCAAAACCAGTGATAATAGTGTGGAAGAATGGTGAAGTATTGAAGAATTGCGTATGCAATTTCATCATTTCTTTCAGTTCAGGTGTACCGTCTCCATACATTTTGCGCAATTGTGGCAAAATCATGTAAAGGTAACCAGAAGCCTGCATACGCTCATAGTTCCAACCCAATTGGAAGGTAAACAAGCTACGTTTGTTAATCTGTTTAAAATCTTCTTTTGTTAGTTTGTAATTAGAATTCGTCATCTTCAATTTCCCCGCTTTCTGATTCAGTTACTGGAGCAGCTACGACTGTACGTTGGCTGTTTTTGAAGTGTTGTACTGCAAGGAAGACACCAATGATGGCGATACCAATCATAGATACACTCTTGAAGTTGTTAACAAAAGTAATAGCTTGTTCTTTTGGAAGTTTAGAGAACACTTCAGAACCAACAATGCTAGACACTGCAGCACCAAGGCTTTGAACATTACTGTAAAGCACTGTCAACATAGCTGTCAAGCCAAATCCAAGTGCCAAATAGTGAAGGTTGCGTTTCACTGGAAGATAACGAAGCAAGATTGCAAATCCAAGACCTGGAAGCATTTGACCTGCAAGTTTCAGACCGTTTGCCAACCATTGTACATTACCGAGACCTGTGACGACAGTTTCTACAAAAGCTCCACCAAAGGCAAGGGCAAAGAAGACTGGGAGGGCACGAGAAAGAGCCCAAGGAATCGCACCAAGGAGGTAGTTGCGTTCGATGCCTTTGTAGTCAAAGCGTTCAATCGCAGCATCCACACGGTGAGCGAAGTAAGTTGTAGTCATACGACCAAGAATATCAAAGTATGTCAACAAAGTTGCTACCGGCACAGCAATTGTAGCAATAGCAAGCTCTGGATCAAGCCCTTGTGCTACTGAGAAAGCAGTCGCAAGAACCGCACCAGAGGTAGCATCAATACGAGAAGCACCACCGAAGGTACCAACACCGAGTACCACCAATTGAAGGTTGGCACCAATCAATAAACCTGTAGGTAAATCTCCCATGATGAGACCTGTGATAAATCCAGCAAATACAGGTGAACCTGCTGAAGAAACGATCGTCAACTCATCACAGATTTGATAAGCTGAGTACAGAGTGAGTAGTAAAATTTGCCACCATTGTATCATGACAATGACCTCCTAAAAATTTTTCCTTATTTTAACAAATTCATAAAATCCGCGACCGGATCATTTGGAACCATCTGAGCTGTCAGCTTCACTCCTTTTTCATGCAGCTTGTAGAAAGCTTCCACATCTGCATCAACCACATTGATAGAGCGAGTGATGGGGCGAGTTTCGTCTGACTGAGACATATTTCCGACATTCAGTGTTTCCAGTGGAACACCAGCTTCTACCAAACGAAGGAAACGGTCTGGTTTGCGAGCGACGATAAAGAGTCGTTGTGAGTCATACTTACCAGCCAAGATGTTTTCTGCCGCTTTAGCGATTGGCAAAATGCTGAGCTTCACTCCTGGCGGCGTTGCCAACTTAAGTCCGCTCTTTTCGATAGCATTTTCAGCTACCTCATCGTCAATCACCATAATGCGTGAAATATTGAGCTTGGTAGTCCAGAGATTGGCTACCTGTCCATGGATCAAACGTCCATCGATACGTGCACCTACGATTGTCATAAATTTTCCCCCTTTATTGTTTTAAATGTAGGTTGGTTAACTAAGTTAATTGATTCTTCATATTCCCCCTCCGTTTCAAAAATGATGATTCGGTTATGTCCTTCTTTCAGAAGGCTATGCGGAATATAAAGCGATAAGGTTGGTCCGACATTCCAGAAACGGCCTATGTTGACCCCATTTACAAAGGCAAGGCCCTTTCCAAAACCGGACAAGTCTAAATAAGTATCTTTAAGCGCTTTCATTTTAAAGTCAAAAGCGTAGAAAGCTGGTTGCTCTGGCTGCCATCCTTTTGAAAAATCAATGTTTTCTGTATTTTCAAAAGAAAGTGGATACTGCTGCCAATTCAGCAAGAAGTGCAAATCCTTGCAAACACCCGTCCGAATCCCTTTTCGCTGGGTATCTGCCAAAAACTTATGCCCGTAGTTGACCCGCCCCATGTTTTCCATCAGGATGTCAATACGGTGGGTGGCTTTCTTTTCTCCAGCAACAAAGATATCTTGACCAATCTCTGCTTGATACTGGGTTGCCATAAGCTTGCCGTCCACAAAGAGCTGCATCCGGTCGCGCCCATCAATTACCCGAATTTTTTCCTCATCCGCATCCCAGCTGGCTTCGGTACGGTAAAGTAAGTAGCCATAGCTCTGCCCCAAATCCTCCATTTTGACAGGATAGAGACTCTCTACTGGCTGAGCCAAATCAGCTAATGTCTCAAACAAACTCACCTTCTCACTCAGAGCAATGTCTCTCAATTCAAAAGATTCTTTTGTGAGCGGTTTCATTTGTAGGTACTCAGGATAGTAGGTCTCCATCATTTTTTGCACTGCAAAATATTTCGGAGTTGGATTTCCCTGTTCATCGAGCAGGGCATCGTAATCATACGAAGTCACCTGTGGTAAATCCGTCACACCTCTGGCCGAGCAGCCATTCATGAAGCCAAAATTGGTGCCGCCGTGAAACATATAGAGGTTGATAGAGCCTTGTTTTAGAACCTCATGGACAGCTTGAGCCAACTCCTCAGGATCCCTTTTGATAATTGGTTCTTTCCAACGATTGAACCAACCATCCCAAAACTCCATACACATGAGCGGCCATTTTTTGCCATGCTCATCAAAGAATTCCTGCATCTGGGCAAAATTATAATCTGCCTTGGAGCCGAAATTTCCTGTAACAAATAAATCTTCCTCAATCAGCGTGCCGGCTCTCAGCGTCGCCCGCCAAGGACCATCCGATGTAAAGAGCGGACAATCAAGGCCTCGGTCCAACATCATCTGCCGAATCGCTCTCAGGTAGTCTTTATCCTCCCCGTAAGAGCCATATTCATTTTCCACTTGCATCATGAGGATATTCCCACCCTTGTCCAAGAGCCTTGGAACCAAGCGAGGAAGTAACTCATCATAGTAGTCTGCAACAGCCTGAAGATAAGGAGCATCAGAAGAACGGATTCTCATATCCTCAGTCAAAAGCCAGGCTGGCATGCCGCCAAATTCCCACTCCGCACAGATAAAGGGCGAAGGTCGAACGATGGCATATAATCCTAAATCTTGAGCAATCTGAAGAAACTTCTCAATATCTAAAATCCCCTGAAAGTCAAACTGGCCTTTCTTTGGCTCGTGCATGTTCCAAGGAACATAGGTCTCAACTGTATTGAACCCTAGGGCTTTAAGATTGTAAAGCGAGTGATACCAGTCTTCCGGCTGAATCCGAAAATAGTGAATCGCTCCCGACAAAATCTTAAACTCCTGACCATCCAAGTAGAAAGAAGAGCCTATTTCAAATCTCTTCATCTCCCCATTCCTCCTAGATTTAAAACGCTTTCATTTCTTATTAATATTAATATAATAAACTTTTGCATAAATGTCAACATTTTTTTTAAAAATATGTTAAAATCAATATAGAGAGGGATAAAAAAAGAGAGGTGAGCACAATGGCTATTCCTAAATATCAACAAATCAAAGATGACTTGAAACAACAAATCATTTCTGGTAACTTTGAAAACGGTGATAGATTCTACACAGAAGCTGAGTTAATCAAGATGTTCAACGTCAGTTCCATCACCGTTGTCCGCGCTTTGAACGAACTTGCGAATGATGGCTACATCATCCGTCAGCAAGGAAAGGGAACGTTTGTTTCACGCGCAAGAAAACACAAGCGTGTGGAATTCTCTGATATCGAAACTTTCCCTATCCAAAAGGATAAGGTGACTGTTCTGTCCATCGAACGTGGAAATGAATTGAAAATCTTGGACAAACTAGAACTAACACCGTCCCAGTTCTACTACAAGATTGACCGTATCAGAAGGACAGGCGATAAAGTTTATATTTATCACCAAACCTACATTCCTGAGCAGTACATCAATCCAAACTATCCAGATTTGGACTACTACAGCTCGATCTACAATCGCTTCAAGACGGATTATCACATCCACATGAATGATGAGTATTTCGAAGAAACCAACGAAATCGTCTTTCCAACGCCAAAAGATATTGCTAAGACCTTGGAAATTGATCCAAACTTCCCAACTGTGCATCAAGTCAAGATCACAAAACTGGAAAATACTGGACAAATCCTAGAGTACAGCGAAACCTACAAGCGTGGCGATTTCTTCAAAATCAAATTTATTTCTTCTAGTCGCGATCATTAAGCTGAAAAACGATGGTTCTCATGAGCTGTCGTTTTTCATTTCCTAACCAACTAGCTTATCTTTATTATAAACCTATCTATACCAATTTGCAAGGCATTTGAACGATTTTTGTTTAATAAACATCAAAAAATGACAGAAAATAAACAGAATTTTTTAATTTCGTATATTTTTTTAGTATTCTAGGACTGAAAACCAACAAAAACAAAACTTTTATAATACATTCGAGAATAATAAAAAAGAGAGGCTGGGACAAAAGTCCTAGCCTCTCAATTGTCTTTGGATTGTCGAG
>CAJPQE010000033.1:0-16257 GCA_905372795.1 Streptococcus cristatus
TCATAGTAGAAAGCTTTTTGAATTTTTAGAAAATTGTAAATAAATGAAAGGGGAAATATGGAAAGAATCCAATTAGAAACTCCTAAGTCCGGCTCGCAGCTGGTCTTGGAAACCTTGAAGAATCTTGGTGTTGATACTATTTTTGGCTATCCTGGTGGTGCAGTCTTGCCCCTCTATGATGCTATTTATAGCTTTAAAGGTATCCGCCATATTCTTGGTCGCCATGAGCAAGGGTGTGTTCATGAAGCAGAAGGCTACGCTAAGTCTACTGGGAAAATTGGTGTGGCCGTTGTAACTAGTGGTCCGGGGGCAACCAATGCCATTACTGGGATCGCCGACGCTATGAGTGACAGTGTTCCCCTTTTGGTTTTTACTGGGCAGGTAGCGACACCAGGCATTGGTAAGGATGCCTTTCAAGAAGCCGACATTGTCGGTATTACTACTCCTATCACTAAGTACAATTATCAGGTACGGGAGACGGCAGACATACCAAGAATCATTACGGAGGCTATTCATATTGCGACCACAGGTCGTCCAGGGCCAGTCGTTATTGATTTGCCAAAGGATGTCTCAGCTCTGGATACAGACTTTATCTATGACACTCAGTTGCATCTGCCAAGCTATCAACCAACAATTGAGCCTAATGAATTACAAATTAAGAAGATTCTTAAACAGCTTTCTAAGGCTAAGAAACCTGTTCTTCTTTCTGGTGGCGGTATTAGCTATGCAGGAGCAGCAGCGGAGATGGTTGCTTTTGCGGAGCGGTATCAGATTCCAGTAGTGACTTCATTGTTGGGTCAGGGAACGATTGCGACAGATCATCCTTTGTTCTTAGGTATGGGTGGCATGCATGGTTCTTTCGCGGCTAATATTGCGATGACGGAAGCGGACTTCATGATTAGTATTGGTTGTCGTTTTGATGACCGTCTGACTGGTAATCCTAAGACCTTTGCTAAAAGTGCTAAGGTGGCCCACATTGATATCGATCCAGCAGAGATCGGTAAGATCATCAGCGTGGATATTCCTATTGTAGGAGATGCCAAGAAAGCTTTGCAAATGTTGCTTGAAGAAGAGCAGGTGCACAACAATACCAGCAAGTGGATAGAAAAGGTGACACGAGACAAGGAGCGGGTGCGCTCCTATGATAAGAAGGAACGAGTTGTCCAACCTCAGGCTGTTATTGAGCGCGTGGGTGAGTTGACCAAGGGCGACGCCATTGTGGTCACGGACGTTGGCCAGCACCAAATGTGGACAGCCCAGTACTATCCTTATCGCAACGAGCGTCAGCTCGTCACGTCTGGTGGTCTGGGAACCATGGGCTTTGGTGTTCCAGCAGCGATTGGGGCCAAGATTGCCAATCCAGATAAGGAAGTGGTTCTCTTCGTTGGAGACGGCGGCTACCAGATGACCAATCAAGAAATGGCCATCCTTAATATCTACAAGATTCCGATTAAGGTCATCATGCTCAATAATCATTCGCTAGGTATGGTTCGCCAGTGGCAGGAAGCCTTCTATGATGGTCGTACCTCCGAGTCAGTCTTTGACAGTTTGCCAGATTTTCAGCTGATGGCTCAGGCTTATGGTGTCAAATCCTATAAATTTGATAATCCGGAGACCATTGCTCAAGATTTGGAAGTCCTAAAGGAAGATATACCGATGTTTATCGAGGTAGATATTTCCCGCAAGGAGCACGTGCTTCCAATGGTGCCAGCTGGCAAGAGCAATCATGAGATGTTGGGGGTGAAGTTCCATGCGTAGAATGTTGACAGCTAAACTCCAGAATCGTTCGGGTGTTCTGAATCGCTTCACTGGTGTGCTTTCCAGACGTCAGGTCAATATCGAAAGTATCTCTGTCGGTGCGACCGAGGATGAAAATGTTTCTCGGATCACCATTATCATTGATGTAAATTCCCTCAATGAAGTGGAGCAGATTATCAAGCAGCTTAATCGCCAGATTGATGTGATTCGGGTGCGAGATATTACAGATCATCCTCACCTAGAGCGAGAAGTTATTTTGATCAAGGTATCAGCACCGGTTGCTAAGCGTGCAGAAATCTTGGCCATTATCCAGCCTTTCCGGGCAACGGTAGTCGATGTGGCGCCAAGCTCGATCACTATCCAGATGACGGGCGATGCAGAAAAGAGCGAAGCGCTCTTACGAGTCATCCGTCCTTACGGCATTCGCAATATCGCACGGACTGGAGCAACTGGCTTTACCCGCGATTAAACGCAACCTTTAATTTGTTAAAACAGCCTAACAGGCAATAAAAATAGAAAAGAGAGTAAACATTATGGCAGTAACAATGGAATACGAAAAAGATGTAAAAGTAGCAGCACTTGACGGTAAAAAGATCGCCGTTATTGGTTATGGTTCACAAGGTCATGCTCATGCACAAAACTTGCGTGATACAGGTCATGATGTGATTATCGGTGTTCGTTCTGGTAAGTCATTTGACAAAGCTAAAGAAGATGGCTTCGACACATACACAGTAGCAGAAGCAGCTAAATTGGCTGATGTTATCATGATCTTGGCACCAGATGAAATCCAACAAGAACTTTACGAAACAGAAATCGCTCCTAACTTGGAAGCTGGTAACGCAGTTGGCTTTGCTCATGGTTTCAATATCCACTTTGAATTTATCAAAGTTCCTGCAGATGTAGATGTCTTCATGTGTGCACCAAAAGGTCCTGGTCACTTGGTTCGACGTACTTTTGAAGAAGGCTTCGGTGTTCCAGCTCTTTACGCGGTATATCAAGATGCTACTGGAAATGCCAAAGACATCGCTATGGACTGGTGTAAAGGTGTTGGTGCAGCTCGTGTTGGTTTGCTTGAAACAACTTATAAAGAAGAAACTGAAGAAGATTTGTTTGGTGAACAGGCTGTACTTTGTGGTGGTTTGACTGCCCTTATCGAAGCAGGTTTTGAAGTCTTGACAGAAGCAGGCTATGCTCCAGAATTGGCTTACTTTGAAGTGCTGCACGAAATGAAACTGATTGTGGACTTGATCTATGAAGGTGGATTCAAGAAGATGCGTCAATCTATTTCAAACACTGCTGAATACGGTGACTATGTATCAGGTCCACGTGTGATTACTGAGCAAGTCAAAGAAAATATGAAAGCAGTTCTTGCAGATATCCAAAATGGTAAATTTGCAAATGACTTTGTAAATGACTACAAGGCTGGACGTCCAAAACTCACTGCTTACCGTGAACAAGCAGCTAACCTTGAAATTGAAAAAGTCGGTGCAGAATTGCGTAAAGCAATGCCATTCGTTGGTAAAAATGACGACGACGCTTTCAAGATCTACAACTAAGATTGTGTGGAAAACTCAGCTGGAATGCCAGCTGAGTTTGTTTACCTCATTTGGAAAGGAAAAGGAATGTTAACAGCAAAAGATATCGTCCGTGCTCATAAGGTATTAAAAGATGTTGTAGTCAATACACCGCTTGATTATGATCATTACTTGTCAGAGAAGTACGGGGCAAAGATTTATCTTAAAAAGGAAAATGCCCAACGTGTCCGTTCTTTCAAAATCCGTGGTGCCTATTATGCCATTTCTCAGTTGAGCAAGGAAGAGCGAGAACGTGGGGTTGTCTGCGCTTCTGCGGGCAATCACGCTCAGGGTGTCGCATACACTTGTAATGAGATGAAAATCCCAGCGACTATTTTTATGCCTATCACAACTCCTCAGCAAAAAATTGGGCAGGTTCGTTTCTTTGGTGGTGATTTTGTTACGATTAAGCTAGTAGGAGATACTTTTGATGCTTCTGCTCGGGCGGCTATGGAGTTCACACGGATGGAAAATCGAACTTTCATTGATCCTTTTGATGATGCTCATGTTCAAGCAGGTCAGGGAACGGTTGCTTATGAAATCCTAGAAGATACAGCTCGGGAGTCCATCGATTTAGACTTGGTCTTGGTACCAGTAGGAGGCGGCGGTCTCATCGCAGGAGTATCCACTTACATCAAGGAAAGCCAGCCACAAATTGAAGTGATTGGGGTAGAGGCTAATGGGGCCCGCAGTATGAAAGCAGCTTTTGAAGCAGGTGGTCCTGTCAAACTCAATGAAATTGACAAATTTGCGGACGGTATCGCAGTCCAAAAGGTAGGGGCATCTACTTATGAAGCAACGAAAAAGAATGTAGAAACGCTTATCGGGGTTGATGAAGGCTTGATTTCAGAAACCTTGATTGATCTTTATTCTAAACAAGGAATCATCGCAGAGCCTGCTGGTGCAGCTAGCGTAGCAGCCTTGGAAGTGTTGCGAGAATATATCAAAGGAAAAACTGTCTGCTGTATCATTTCAGGCGGAAATAATGACATTAACCGTATGCCGGAAATGGAAGAGCGTGCCCTCATCTATGATGGCATCAAGCATTATTTTGTAGTAAATTTCCCGCAGCGGCCTGGCGCCTTACGTGAATTTGTAAATGATATCTTAGGGCCAAATGATGACATCACTCGATTTGAATATATCAAGCGGGCCAGTAAAGGAACTGGACCGGTCCTGATTGGGATTGCTCTGGCTAATAAACATGACTATGCGGGCCTGATCAATCGAATCGAGCATTTTGATCCTTCCTTCATTAATCTAAACGGAAATGAAACGCTTTATAACATGTTAGTCTGATCCTAAAAATATTTTAGCAAACCCCCACTTTTTAATTGCAAGTGAGTGAGGACTGTGCTAGAATATACTATATTAAATTAAGGAGATGCGCTTATGTTACTGAATTTCTTTTTCTTCTTTCTCATTTTTCTTCTTCTTTGTGGTCTATTGGCATTTAGCTCGCTTTATGTCGTGCGCCAGCAGTCTGTTGCCATCATTGAGCGTTTTGGTCGTTACCACAAGACTAGTACAAGTGGGATGAATGTTCGTTTGCCTTTGGGAATTGACAAAATCGCCGCTCGTGTTCAGTTGCGTTTGCTACAGAGCGACATTATTGTTGAGACCAAGACTCAGGATAATGTTTTTGTGACCATGAATGTGGCGACTCAGTATCGGGTAAATGAAAACAATGTCACGGATGCTTACTATAAACTCATGCGGCCAGAAGCGCAGATTAAGTCCTACATCGAAGATGCCCTGCGTTCCTCTGTTCCTAAGCTGACCTTGGACGAGCTCTTTGAAAAGAAAGATGAGATCGCCCTAGAAGTTCAAAAGCAGGTTGCTGAAGAAATGTCGACTTATGGCTACATCATTGTCAAGACCTTGATTACCAAGGTTGAGCCAGATGCAGAAGTTAAACAGTCTATGAACGAAATCAACGCGGCTCAACGCAAGCGGGTGGCAGCTCAGGAATTGGCAGAAGCAGATAAGATTAAAATTGTAACTGCTGCAGAAGCTGAGGCTGAGAAAGACCGTCTTCATGGGGTCGGTATTGCAGAGCAGCGGAAGGCAATCGTAGACGGCTTAGCAGATTCAATTAAGGAGCTCAAAGGCGCCAATGTTGAGTTGACAGAAGAACAGATTATGTCCATCCTCTTGACTAACCAGTATCTAGATACCTTGAATAATTTTGCAGATAAGCAAGGAAATAACACGATCTTCCTTCCAGCAAATCCTGATGGAGTGGAGAGTATTCGCACCCAGATCCTTTCAGCCCTCAAAGCTAAATAAATATAGAATATTCAGAATTATTTAATTTGTTTGTTTTGGTTTTTCTAAGTTGACAAACTGTATAAAAACCATTATATTAGTATTCGAAATAAGTTAGAGAGGAGTAAGAAATGGCTAAATCAAATTTTGAAAAAGTAGAGTCAGTCGTTGGATGGGTTCGTGACAAAAAAATTACAGGTTACCGTATTAGTAAAGAAACAAACGCGCGTGAAATGTCAATTATTGCTCTTGCTCAAGGACGTGCAAAAGTAAAAAATATTTCTTTTGAAACAGCTCTTGGCTTGATTGATTTCTACGATAAGAATCATGAAAAGTTTGAAGACTAATCTTCGGAAAGTGGGGAAACCCGCTTTTTTATTTTGCGAATAAAAAAACAAGGCGGATGTATCTTTTTCCGTCTTGTTTGTTTGATTGGTTGTTTATTTTAAGAAGCGATGTAGGAATTCCTTGGTTCGTTCTTCTTTAGGATTGGTAAAGAATTCTTGTGGAGTGCCTTCTTCTGCGATGACGCCCTTATCCATAAAGATAACACGGCTGGAAACATCGCGGGCAAATTCCATTTCGTGGGTCACGACAATCATAGTCAGGCCTTCTTTAGCCAATTCCTTCATGATTTTCAGGACTTCGCCAACCATTTCTGGGTCAAGAGCTGAAGTTGGTTCATCGAAAAGGATGGCATCAGGGTTCATGGAAAGCGCACGTGCAATGGCAACCCGCTGCTTTTGTCCACCTGAGAGTTGTTTAGGCTTGGCTTGCCAGTAGAGCTCACCCATACCGACCTTTTCCAGATTTTCTTTGGCAATCTTTTCTGCTTCAGCACGCTCTCTTTTGAGCACGGTTGTCTGAGCTACTATAGTGTTTTCTAGCACATTAAGATTTTCAAAAAGATTGAAACTTTGGAACACCATACCTAATTTTTCGCGGTAATGAGTCAGGTCGTAGTTTTCGTCCAAGACATTTTTTCCGCGGTAGAGAATTTCGCCAGCAGTAGGTGTTTCTAGGAGGTTGATGGAGCGGAGAAAAGTTGATTTTCCGCTACCTGAACTTCCGATAATGGAGATAACTTCGCCCTTGTGGACAGTCAGAGAAATGTCTTTTAAGACTTGATTCTCCCCATAAGATTTTTTGAGATTTTTAATTTCTAAAATTGTTTCGGTCATTGTTTCAATTCTCCCGTCTGCATTTGGTTGGCACCTGTTGTATAATGATCTGTGTCAAATTTCTGCTCGATGAAACGTAGGATTCGAGTGACGGTAAAGGTCAAGACAAAGTAAATAACTGCGATAATAGTGAAGGTTTGGAAATACTGATAAGTCTGAGTTGCAATGGTATTTCCTGAGAAGTAGAGCTCCACCACGGAGATAACATTCAGGACAGATGTATCCTTGATATTGATGACAAATTCATTCCCTGTCGCAGGCAGAATATTGCGAACTACCTGTGGTAGGACGACCTTGCGCATGGTTTGGCCGTGGGTCATTCCGAGTGCAGTAGCTGCTTCGAATTGTCCTTTATCAACGGCAAAGATACCACCGCGGACAATTTCACTCATGTAAGCACCAGTATTGATAGAAACGATGAAGATGGCTGCAGCCGTCCGGTCAATCGAAATGCCAAAAGCCTGAGCTGTTCCATAGTAGATAACCATGGATTGTACAATCATAGGAGTACCACGGAAGATTTCAATGTAAACATTGAGGAACCAACCGAATAGTTTTTGTAGGAAGGCTAGAGCCTTGTTTTTTGAAATGGGCGCTGTCCGATAGACCCCAATCAACAAGCCAATGAAGAGGCCAGCGATTGTTCCTGTAATGGAAATGAGCAAGGTCAAACCAGCTCCGCGTAAGAACTGCGGCCAGTTTTCCTTCCAAATTTTAAAAACTTTGTTGAAGAATGTATCTTCAGCATCGTCAGTATCGGTGTCCACCGGCTGCTTCTTAATCATCTGATCCATCAGCTGGACTTGGTCATCCGTTGATAGTTTAGCGATAGCTGCATTAGCTTGCTCGATTCGGCTGTCGTCTTTACGCATGCCGACGGCGATGGAAGCATCCTCTTCGCCAACTTCAAAGCCCTCTTTAAATTGGATCATTTTGAACTTAGAGTTGGCAGCTTCAGCTGTCAGAGCTTCGGGACGTTCAGAGATGTATCCGTCAATAACACCAGATTCTAGAGCTTGACGCATTTGGGCGAAATCTCCCATGGCGGTCTCTTGCTTAGCACCTGGCAGTTGAGAAATCAGATTGTAAAGATAGACACCTTGCTGAGAGGTGATTTTAGCATCTTTGAAGTCTTTGAGGGTCTTAGCATTAGCGTAGTTGCCGTCTTTTCGAACCAGCATAACAGGCTCACTAATATAGTAGCTGTTAGAAAAGGCGATTTCTTTTTTCCGTTCGGCTGTTGGGCTCATACCAGCGATAATCATATCGATTTTACCAGAGGTCAAGGCTGGAATCAGTCCGTTCCAAGAAGTTTTCACAACGAGAGGTTCCTTGCCCATTTCCTGAGCAATCTTCTTGGCAACTTGGACATCATAGCCATTGGCGTACTGATTTGTTCCTTCGATTTTGACAGCACCATTTGAATCATCATCTTGGGTCCAGTTGAAAGGGGCGTAGGCCGCTTCCATCCCAATTCTAAGATAATCATCCGCCTGAGCTACGGTAAGGGTTCCCAGACAGACGAGGAGGACTGTCAATAAGGTTAAAATGAATTTTTTCATATTCTCTCCTAGTCCTTCTAAAATAGTTCTTTCTATTCTACCGAAAAATATTCGACTTTTCAATCCTGGTAAGCCCTTACTTGAGAAAAATGCTATAATAGGATAAAGATTTAGAAAAGGACTTTGGTTTATGAAAAGGTACTTGTCAGGGATTTTTATTCTTTTTTTGAGTTTGTTTTTTGCTGGAACGGTGTCAGCTTTAGACTATCAAATTCAGTCTTATCAAGGAGATTTGGAGATCCACGCCGATAATACAGCTACCTATACAGAAGAGGTGACCTATCATTTTGATGATGATTACAATGGTCAGATGGTCTCCTTAGGATCGGCAGGAAAGATGCCAGAAGGCTTTGCTATTGATTCAGATCCAAAAGTTTCCGTGAAAACGAATGGAGTCGTAAAATATGATTTTGAGCCACGAGTCACAGATTTAGGAGATGGCTACGAGGTTAAGATTTACAATGCGGGTAAAGAAGGCGATACGGTCAAAGTAACAGTCACATGGAACCTGACCAATCTTCTGTTTCTCCATAAAGATATTGCAGAGCTCAAATGGACGCCGATCAGTGATTGGGAAGAAGAGCTGCAAAATGTGACGATTAAGGTTTGGGGCTTGGGAACTTGGACCTTAACAGACATGTATGTCCATACAGGTTATTTTGGCCAATCGGCCACTATAGATAGGGACCGTGGTGACTATCGGATTCAGCTATCTCATTTGCCTAGCAGGAAGAAGGTTGAACTGCATGGATATTGGCATCGACAGGCTCTGCACCAGGCAGCAGAGGATCCAAAAGCAACCGACTATCTACAGACTTTTCAAGCAGTTGAGAAAGAGAGCGTAGCTAAGAGCCAGTTTTATCATCGCTTGGGGGAAGTTTATCTGCCTCTTTTGGGTTTGTTCTTGCTCATGCTTTCGGGAATATTTTATCTGATTTTTCGGATTAATATTCATCCTAGCCAAGCTTTTCCTAAAGACGCTCGCCTCTATGAAGCTCCGCAAGATCTGGCCCCGCTCATTGTAGCGGCCAATATCTTTGCTGTGGATATGAGAGAAGTCGATCCGACCAGTGGCGGACGGGCCCATTTAAAATTTGAAAATCTAGTGCAGGCAACCTTGCTGGATTTGATGGATCGAGGCTACATAGAGCTTTTAGGAACTGCAGACAAGCCAATCTTGAAACCAACTTCTAAAAAAGGTTTGTCAGAGTTTGAAGGTCAATTCTTACAGATGGTATTTGGTGACCATAAACAGGCAGCTGTAGCAGACTTGTTTGAATCTTATCAGATTTCAGAAGATCTTTATAAAAATAAAAAATCAACAGATGAAGCGCGAATCCGCCAAATTGGAAATCGAATAAAAAATCGCTTTTCAACTGATTTAAACCTTTTGTCTGAGCAAGTATTAAAGGAGATTCGGGAGCTAAACTTGCTGGATCACTATCGTCCTTTGAAACGAGGAGAAAAGCTTCTCTTGTGGTTGGCTCTAATGGCAAGTTTCCTTGCTTTTGGCTTGTCTCTCTTGACATTTTTTATCTATTTGATCAAGCTAGACGGTTTTATTTGGTCCTATCTTCCGCTTGCAGCTGTTGCCTCGGTGTTGACCGTTCTGCTGGGCAGAGCCTTACAGTTATATCGGCGGGATGGTGTCCTGAGCGATGAGGGAGCCCACGATTTCTATCTCTGGAATAGCTTTGCGAATATGCTACGCTACATTGCTCGCCTATACGATACCGAGGTGGAGGGCATTGTCCTGTGGAACCGACTTTTGGTCTATGCTACCCTATTTGGCTATGCGGATCGTGTTAGTCGGGTCATGAAGCTGCGTCAGATTTCCTTGGAAAACGCGTCTATGAATACTTATCTACAATACAATCTTCATCCTATTTTCTACGCAAGTTCCCATAGTTTTTCAAATTATGGACACATTGCCTCGACGGCCAGTCATTTTTCTGTTTCATCAGGAGGCGGAGCAGGAGGTGGCTTCTCTGGTGGCGGTGGAGGCGGCGGGGGCGGAGCCTTTTGATAAAAAGCTTGCCAAAGCCCTTGAGAAAGCTTTTCCTCTCCTCCAATATGTGGTATAATAAATGTTAAAGTTGTTTTAGGAGTTATCTATGTTTATTATTGAAATTTTAAAGTCCATTATTTATGGAATTGTTGAAGGAATTACAGAGTGGCTACCCATTTCGAGTACCGGCCACTTGATTCTGATTCAAGATTTTATCAAGTATAAAAATGAAAATCCAGCCTTCATGGAAATGTTCAATGTTGTCATTCAACTGGGAGCTATCTTGGCGGTTGTGGTGATTTATTTTGATAAGCTCAATCCTTTTAAACCAGGGAAAACAGCTCGTCAAATTCAGCTGACATGGCAGCTCTGGGCCAAGGTAGTCGTTGCTGCTTTGCCAGCTGCAATCATCGGTCTTTTCCTAGACGATTGGTTTGAAGCGCATTTTTATAATCTGGTATCCGTTGCGATCATGCTGATTATCTACGGGGCTGCCTTTATCTATCTGGAAAAACGAGAGCAGGTGGAACCGACTGTTACAGAATTGAGTAGACTTCCTTATCAAACAGCCCTTTATATCGGTCTTTTCCAAGTCTTGTCCCTCTTTCCAGGAACTAGCCGATCAGGTGCGACCATTGTCGGTGGTCTCTTGAATGGTGTCAGTCGACCAGTTGTGACAGAGTTCACTTTCTACTTAGGTATTCCAATTATGTTTGGCGCAAGTGGGCTGAAAATCCTGAAATTTATTATCAAGGGTAATTCTTTAGGTTTCGACCAATTATTCCTTTTATTGGTTGCGATGGGAGTGGCTTTCGGAGTCAGTCTTTATGTGATTCGCTTCCTGACAGACTATGTCAAGAATCATGACTTTACAATCTTTGGTAAATATCGGATCGGACTCGGAGTTTTGCTGTTGGTTTACGGTCTGATTAAGGTCATTATTGGCTAATCAAGGCTTGGGAAATTTTCCCAGCCTTTTCTTATTTTACCAGTTATTTTTTTGAAATAAGTTTAGAATTTTAGTATAATAGAAAGACTATGAAAGTATGAGGTTGATGAGATGGAAGTGAAACAGATTAATGATTCGACGATTAAAATCACCATCCAGTTGGAAGATTTGGAAGAACACGGAATGGAAATTGCAGATTTCCTAGTTCCCCAAGAAAAAACAGAAGAATTTTTCTATACTATTTTGGATGAGTTGGAAATGCCGGACAGCTTTCTAGATAGTGGCATGCTCAGCTTTCGAGTGACGCCTAAGCCAGACAAGCTGGATGTCTTTGTGACGAGATCCAAGATTGATAAGAATTTGAATTTTGAAGATTTGGGAAATCTACCGGATATGGATGAGCTCAGCCAGATGTCGCCAGATGAATTCTTAAAGACTTTGGAAAAAAATATCTTTGAAAAGAGTAAGGATGACCTTGAGGCGGTTAAATCTTTAGAAGCAGTAGAGGCTGACCAGGAGGCCTCTGTAGATTCTTCAGAAGATAGGGAAGAGAATCTAGACCGTTATGTCTACTATATTTTGTCATTTACTGATTTGCAGAGTGCGGTTTCTTTCGCCAAAACGGTTGACTACCCAATAGACCTGTCAGAACTCTATAAATATGACTCTGCCTACTACCTGACTATTTTGGTAGATTTGGAAGAGCAACCTGCTCTTTATCCAGCTTGGTTACTGGCTAAAATGCGTGAGTTTGCTGAGGATACAGATATTACTCGTTCTGTCCTACAAGAACACGGGCGTCTGCTTTTGGTGACAGAAGCCATCCAACAGTTGCAGAAAGTTGAATGCGTATGATTGCTTTTCCATTGAAGTTCATTTTGGTGCTGCTAGCGACATTTTTTGTCGGAGTTTTGCTGACTCCCCTCGTTCGCCTCTTGGCTTTTAAAATGGATGCAGTCGACTATCCTAATGCTCGACGAATCAATAAGAAGCCCATGCCGAGTGCAGGCGGTCTGGCAGTTGTGACGGCTTTTACCTTGGCAACTTTGGTCTTCATGCCGCAGATTGTTGGCGTCACTTTTTTTGAACAGACTTATTTTGACTATATTTGGCCGGTTGTGTTGGGGGGCTTGATTGTTGCCCTGACGGGGCTTATCGACGATATTAAAGAATTAAGTCCTCTGATGAAGTTAGGGGGGATTGTGCTAGCTGCCTGTCTGATTTGGTGGCTGACGGATTTCCGCTTGGATGACTTTAAGATTCCTTTTGGTGGTCCCCATCTTTTTTTCCCACCTTGGCTATCTCTTATTTTGACCATTCTCTGGATTGTCTCTATTACCAATGCGGTTAATCTCATGGATGGTTTAGACGGCCTTGTTAGCGGGGTCTCCATTATTTCCTTGCTAACCATGGGGATTGTTTCCTACTTTTTCTTGCCGGGCCATAATTTATTCCTGACTTTGACAATCCTGGTCTTAGTAGCCTCTATTGCTGGCTTCTTTCCTTACAATTATCATCCAGCCATTATATATGGCGGGGATACGGGGGCTCTTTTCATCGGCTTTATGATTTCGGTCCTGTCTCTACAAGGCTTGAAGAATGCGACGGCGGTAGCGATTGTCACGCCTATGATTATCTTGGGTGTACCGATTACCGATACTTTTTTAGCAATCGTTCGTCGGACTTTGTCTGGTCAGAAATTTTACCAGCCTGACCGTCACCACCTTCACCATAGACTCTTGTCCTTGGGATTGACACATCGGGGAACAGTTCTGGTTATCTATGGGATTTCGATGATTTTCTCTATGATTTCCCTCCTGCTAAATGTATCGACTCGCATCGGTGGACTCCTCCTCGTAATTGGTCTTCTGCTAGGTGTTGAACTCTTAGTAGAACTAATAGGGGTTCTGGGTCCACAGAGGACGCCTCTGCTCAATATCCTGCGCTTTATCGGAAACTCCTCTTATCGAGAAGAAGTTCGAGAGAAGAGATACCAAAAGAAACATAAACAAGAATAGTTCTAAACAAAATAAAAGCCTTTTGGGCTTTTTTTTGGTATACTAAAGTATGTAAATCAGCTAAGCAAAGAAAGGAAAAAGAAATGTCTGTCTTAGAAATCAAAGATCTTCATGTTGAAATTGAAGGGAAAAAAATTCTCAAAGGGGTAAATCTTACTCTGAAAACGGGAGAAGTTGCAGCGATCATGGGCCCAAATGGAACAGGAAAATCTACCTTGTCTGCAGCCATTATGGGAAATCCTAACTACGAAGTGACCCAAGGAGAGGTGCTTTTTGATGGGGTTAATATCTTGGAGCTAGAAGTGGATGAACGGGCTCGTATGGGACTCTTCCTTGCGATGCAGTATCCTAGTGAAATTCCTGGTATTACTAATGCAGAGTTTCTCCGTGCTGCTATGAATGCTGGCAAAGAAGACGATGAAAAAATCTCTGTCCGTGATTTCATTACTAAACTAGATGAAAAGATGGAACTGCTCAACATGAAAGAAGAGATGGCTGAGCGCTACCTCAATGAAGGTTTCTCAGGTGGTGAGAAAAAACGCAATGAAATCCTGCAGTTACTCATGCTAGAGCCAACCTTTGCGCTCTTAGACGAGATTGACTCAGGTCTGGATATCGACGCTCTTAAGGTCGTTTCTAAAGGGGTCAACGCTATGCGTGGAGAGGGCTTTGGTGCTATGATCATCACCCACTACCAACGCCTGCTCAACTATATCACTCCAGACGTTGTTCATGTCATGATGGAGGGGAAAGTTGTTCTTTCTGGTGGTCCAGAATTGGCAGTTCGCTTGGAAAAAGAAGGCTATGCCAAATTGGCTGAAGAGTTGGGCTTCAACTATACTGAAGAAGTCTAGTCAAACATTCTTTTGACTTTGATAAAAGATAGGAGAATGACATGACAAAAGAATTGATTCACGAATTTTCACAAGTTCACGCAGAACCAGTATGGTTGGCTGATCTTCGTCAGCAGGCCTTTGACCAAATTGATCAACTGGACTTGCCAGTCATTGAGCGGGTCAAATTTCACCGCTGGAATCTGGGAGACGGACGAATTTCTGATAGCGAGCCTTTGACCAATGTGCCAGATTTCACGGCTCTTGGAGACAATCTCAAGTTCATCCAAATGGGAACCCAAACTGTCCTTGAGCAATTGCCAGCTGATTTGGCAGAGCAAGGTGTGGTCTTCACTGATTTCCACTCTGCTTTGGAAGAAATTCCAGAGCTGGTGGAGCAGCATTTCATGTCCGCAGTCAAGTATGACGAGGACAAATTAGCGGCTTACCATACGGCCTATTTCAACAGCGGTGCGGTTCTTTATGTGCCGGACAATGTTGAGATTGACCAGCCGATTGAAGGAATTTTTTATCAGGATAGCGAAAGCGATGTTCCTTTTAACAAGCATATTTTGATTATCGCAGGTAAGCATTCCAAGGTTAATTACTTGGAACGTTTGGAAACTTACGGTGAGGGATCTGTTCCAGCAACTGCCAATATCACCGTTGAAGTCATTGCCCAGGCTGGAGCTCAGATTAAGTTTTCCGCTATTGATCGTTTGGGCGAAAATGTAACGGCTTATATCAGCCGTCGAGGTAAGCTGGACAACGATGCTATGATTGACTGGGCCATCGGCGTTATGAACGAAGGCAATGTCGTAGCTGACTTTGACAGCGACCTCTATGGAAACGGCAGCCATGCGGATATGAAAGTGGTGGCTCTCTCTAGCGGTAAGCAGGTTCAAGGGATTGACACTCGCGTAACTAACTATGGCTGCAACTCTATCGGAAATATCCTGCAGCACGGGGTTATCCTAGAAAAAGGGACCCTGACCTTCAATGGTATCGGTCATATTATCAAAGGGGCTAAGGGAGCAGATGCCCAGCAGGAAAGCCGAGTTCTCATGCTGTCTGATCAGGCGCGCTCAGATGCTAACCCCATCCTCTTGATTGATGAAAACGATGTGACAGCTGGTCACGCGGCTTCTATCGGCCAGGTGGATCCAGAGGATATGTATTACCTCATGAGTCGGGGACTTGATAAGGCAACAGCAGAGCGTTTGGTCGTGCGCGGCTTCTTAGGCTCAGTGATTGTGGAAATCCCTGTTAAAGAAGTCCGTGATGAAATGATTGAAAATATCGATATTATTCTCGCAAAAAGATAAAAAGCTGGGCCTTGTCCCGTATTAGTTAGATAGGAGCCTTCATGTCCATGTTTAATGCAGAAGCAATCAAGCAAGATTTTCCCATTTTGGACCAAATTGTCAATGATGAGCCTTTGGTTTATTTGGACAATGCGGCGACAACCCAGAAACCCAAGCAGGTGCTGGCAGCTATTGAAAACTACTATCTTAGAGACAATGCCAATGTCCACCGCGGTGTGCATACGCTAGCCGAGCGGGCGACAGCAGCCTATGAAGCAGCCAGGGAAAGAGTTCGTTCTTTTATCAATGCATTCTCTAGCAGAGAAGTCCTATTTACACGAGGAACCACGACGAGTCTCAATTGGGTGGCTCAGTTTGCGGCTGAAAGGCTGCAGCCTGGTGATGAAGTGATGATTTCTATCATGGAGCACCATTCCAATGTCATTCCCTGGCAGGAAGCTTGTAGGAAGACCGGAGCCAAGTTGGTCTATGTCTATCTCAAGGATGGTGCGCTGGATATGGATGATTTCCGTGCCAAGCTCAATGAGCGGACCAAGTTTGTCTCTCTGGCTCATGCTTCCAATGTCCTCGGTGTCATCAATCCCATCAAGGAGATTGCCCAGCTGGTTCATCAGCAAGGCGCACTTTTGGTGGTGGATGGGGCTCAATCCATTCCACACATGAAGATTGATGTGCAGGATTTGGATGTGGACTTCTTCGCCTTTTCGGGACATAAGATGGCAGGTCCAACTGGTATAGGGGTACTCTATGGCAAGGAAGAGCTGCTAGAGCAGATGTCGCC
>CAJPQE010000034.1:0-15659 GCA_905372795.1 Streptococcus cristatus
CCCACTCAACCACTGCGTCTTGCTCGACAATCCAAAGACAATTGAGAGGCTAGGATTTTTGTCCTAGCCTCTTTTGATTTTATGATGAAAACGCTCAGCGTCGCTTCTTTTGGATATAATTCAACCGCAGTTGGTAGAGGATTGCACTCACGACCAAACTCGCAATCAGTCCAATCCAATAACCATAAGGTCCCAAGTCCGTAGCCTGATCTAAAAACAAGCCCAGAGGCAAGGAAACGCCCCAGTAAGCCAGCAGACCCAAGTAAAATGGAGCTTTCGTATCCTTGTATCCTCGCAAAATTCCCTGCAAAGGAGCGGCAATCGTATCAGCCAATTGGAAAAAGAGGCTAAAGGTCAGAAAGATTGAGGTCAGACGAATAAACTCTGGATCAGAGCCATAAAGACTGGCAACCTTGTCTCGGAAAATATAGAGAAAAATCAAAGTAAAGACCGCAAACCCAGATGCTACAATTCTCCCCAAAGTGCAATACTTTTTCACATCGTCAAGTCTTTCAGCCCCCAGCTCATAAGAGACGATAATGGCCATAGCTGTAGAGATACTCATAGGAAAAGCATACATTAAGTTTGAAAAATTCATGGCAGCCTGATGGCTAGCAATAATCAAAGAAGAAAATTTTGACATCACTAGTCCGACGATTGAAAAGATGACAACTTCGGCAAAGACTGTCCCTCCTATTGGCAAACCTAAGCGAAAACCTTCAGCCAAACCAGCTTTGTTCAAGGGACGAATTTTCCAGAGTTGGTATTGGCGGACTTTAGGATGTTTGATGGCCAGTAATAGTGATATGACTAATAAAACCCAATAAGCCAACGAAGTGCCTAGTCCCGCACCAGCTCCGCCCATTTCTGGAAAACCAAAAGCTCCATAAATCAACACATAATTAAAGCTGGCATTCAAGGGTAATAGCAGGAGCATCAAATACATAGAAAGCCGAGTCAGCCCCAAAGCGTCCAAGAGAGAGCGAATGACGCTAAAGAGCAAGAAGGGAATGATACCGATGGACAAGTACCAAAGATAATGCTGGGCCACATCTTTTACCAAAGAGTCTAAGCCTAGACGCTGCAAAACCAAAGGGGCACCTAAAAATACCAGCGCAAATAAAATCAGCGATAGAGCCAAAGAAAGATAGAGGAACTGATAAAAATCTGATGCAATTTTTTCATCTTTCCCCTGTCCTAAATGATGACCAATGATCGGAACCAAAGCAGACACAATCCCCGTTAGAAAAGAGAAAAATGAACCCCACAGACTGGTCGCCATAGAGACACCTGCCAGATGCAAGGTATCGTATTGGCCCGTCATGGTCGTGTCAACAAAGGAAGCCGAGAAATTTGCCAGCTGATAAATCAAGATGGGAAGAAAAATTGAGACAAACAAGCTTAGGCGTTGTTTCAAATGATAAGTCTGATACATGTTGAAGTCCTTTTTTTAATCTTCTTTAACTATACTACTACAAGCCGACTGAATAGTCAAAAGAGGCTGGGACAAAAGTCCTAGCCTCTCAATTGTCTTTGGATTATCGAGCAAGACGCAGTGGTTGAGTGGGCTCTACTACGCTGACTTCATCAGCTTTTACAGCCCTACTCAACTGTGCGGAGGTGGGACGACGAAATCGAATTTTAACGAATTACCGATTTCTGTCCCACTCTCTTTCTTATTTATTTTTGCGATTTAAGATCGCGTTTAGGACAATGGCAATCAGACTAGCCATGACAATTCCGTTTGAGAAGAACATCTGAAGGCTGGTCGGTAAGCTGTTGAAAAGACTGCTACCATTGAGTCCGACACCTGCTGAGATAGAAATAGCTGCAATGAGGAAATTATGCTCGCTGTGCTCAAAGTCAACACGGGATAAGATTTGCATCCCCTGAACAGACACAAAACCAAACATAACTAGCATGGCACCACCAAGAACTGGACTTGGGATAATTTGTGCCAAGGCTCCGAATTTTGGCAAAAAGCCGAGGAGAATCAGGAAGCCAGCCGCATAGTAAATCGGCAACCGCGTCTTGATACCAGATAATTTGACCAAGCCAACATTTTGAGAAAACCCTGTGTAAGGGAAGGTATTGAAGACACCACCCAGCAAGACTGCAAGTCCCTCTGCTCGATAGCCATTTCGTAGGCGGGTGCTGTCAATTTTATCTTTCGTAATGTCAGAAAGTGCCAAGTACACCCCTGTTGACTCTACTAAGGAGACCGTTGCGATGATACACATCATCACGATAGAAGAAAATTCAAACTTTGGAGCTCCGAAATAGAAAGGGGTTGGCACATGGACCAGCGGGGCCTGTGCAACGGGCGTTAAATCTACCAAGCCCATGGCTCCAGCAATACCCGTACCGACAATCAAACCAATCAAAATAGAGATGGATTTGATAAAACCTTTGGTAAAAATGTTAATCAAAAGAATAATCAACACCGTCACAGCTGCTAGAATCAGACTTTGAGCGGTTGGCTTATCTACATTATTTCCCATATTGCCAATGGCTACTGGAATCAAGGTCAACCCAATGGTCGTAATGACCGAGCCAGTCACAACTGATGGAAACAGATTAGCGATTTTTGAGAAAATCCCAGCGATCAGAACCACATAAATCCCTGATGCAATCAAGGCACCAAACATAGCACCACTACCATGGCTCTGCCCAATGATAATCAGGGGAGCAACGGATTGGAAGGCCACGCCCAACACGACTGGCAGACCGATACCAAAATATTTATTTAATTGAAGCTGCAAGAGAGTTGCAACACCACACATAAAAATATCTGTCGAAATCAGGTAAGTCAGCTGCTCAGCCGAGTATCCCAGAGCCCCAGCAATCATAATCGGTACCAGAATGGAGCCTGAGTACATAGCCAACAAATGCTGCAAACCTAAAATGGCTGCCTGTGAATGTTTTTCTTCATTATAGTTCATCTTATAGATCTGCCTCTCTAAATACAACTTTTCCATTTTCAAATCGGTCAATTCGAGCCAAGGAAAGAACTGTTTGTCCTTGAGCCTCTAGCAAGCTTCGACCGTCTTGGAAGGATTTCTCAATCACGATTCCAACGGCTGCTACCTCAGCACCAGCTTCTTCAATGATTTTAATCAAGCCCTTGGCTGCCTGACCATTTGCCAAGAAATCATCAACGACCAGAACCTTGTCACTTGACTCCAAAAACTTACTAGCGATGGAGACAGTCGAAGTGACCTGCTTGGTAAAGGAATATACTTCCGCCGTTAAAATCCCTTCAGTCATGGTGATGTTCTTAGACTTTTTAGCAAAAATCATTGGAACACCCAAGGCTTCCGCCGTATAGACAGCCGGTACAATCCCTGAAGCCTCAATCGTCACAACTTTTGTAATACCTGCATCCCTGAAATGCTCAGCAAAAACCTGCCCGATTTCTTTCATAAGCGAAAAATCAACCTGATGAGTCAGGAAAGAGTCAACTTTGAGAATATTTTCTCCTAAAACGTTGCCGTCTTGCAGAATTCTCTCTTCTAATTTTTTCATGTATCTCCTCTTAACATATCTTTCTTCAATGATGAAAGGACCTGCCACGATAAGCAAGTCCTTTCTTTTAATGACAAATAGCCTGACACTAAAAGTACCAGAAAGTCATTAGACTCACTTATTGTTAGATGTTTGGCATCTTGTAGAGACCTTGCCCCAATCATTAGCAAGATAAATAAGTTATTCTATTTCATTAATGGGCATCGCCATTCCAGATGGAATTTTTAACAATGACATAGTCTACGCGAGTCAAGCTATGCAAATCACGCCCCCCCGCATAGGAAATCGAGCTCTGCAAATCCTGCTCCATTTCAGTTAATGTGTCTTGCAAGTGGCCCTTGGCCGGCAGCAAAATCTTCTTACCTTCGACATTTTTATAAGCACCTTTTTGATACTCGGATGCAGAACCATAGTATTCTTTAAACTTATCACCATCTACCTCGATGGTTTCACCTGGGCTTTCAATGTGGCCGGCAAAGAGCGAACCAATCATGACCATGCTGGCTCCGAAGCGGATCGATTTGGCAATATCACCATGCGTTCGAATCCCTCCGTCCGCAATAATAGGCTTACGGGCAACCTTTGAACACCAACGAAGAGCAGACAACTGCCAGCCGCCCGTACCAAAACCTGTCTTGACTTTGGTAATGCAAACCTTGCCTGGACCGATGCCAACTTTGGTCGCATCTGCGCCAGCATTTTCCAGCTCCCGTACGGCTTCTGGAGTTCCGACATTGCCAGCAATGACAAAGGTCTCTGGTAATTCTTTCTTAAGGTGTTGGATCATTTGAATCACGCTGTCTGAGTGCCCATGCGCAATATCAATGGTAATGTATTCAGGCGCATCATCTTTGAGGCTGCTAACGAAGTCATACTCATAGTCTTTTACACCGACGGAGATCGATGCAATCAGGCCTTGCTCATGCATTCGTTTAACGAATGGTTTGCGACCCTCCTCGTCGAAACGGTGCATAATGTAAAAATAGCCTCCTCGAGCAAGCTCTTCAGCGACAGATTCGTCAATAATCGTCTGCATATTGGACGGAACGACCGGCATCCGAAACGTATGTTTACCAAACTTCACGCTGGTGTCAGCCTCTGAGCGACTTTTCACAATACATTTCGCTGGAATTAATTGAATATCTTCATAATCAAAAACCTGAAAATCATTGAGCATGGAAAACTCCTTATCAATACTTAAAAATGACCTACCTATGCTCTTCAGCATCGCTACATCTATCCAGACGTTTCCAGAAAAAGTATATCATAAGGTACAGGTTTTGTAAAATATTTCAAATATATTATTGATAACGTTCGGAAATTAAAAAAACACAGTCGCCCGTGTTTTAATCTTTCTTATCTTTTTCTGAGTTGGAGTCTTCTGCTCCTCCATCAACTGCCTTTTTAAACTCTGAAAACATTTTTCCAATAGACTGCCCTAGCTCTGGCAGACGTTTTGGTCCAAAAATCAGCAAAGCTCCTAGAACGATAACGATAAGCCCTGGTAGTCCGATGTCTTTTAAAATTCCCATTATGATGTTCTCCTTTTCTCAATCATTTTACTCAGTAGGATACTGACTTCATACAGCAAAATCAGCGGCACTGTCATTGACAAGTCACTGATGAAATCAGCCGGCGTCAAGACAACTGCTAATACCAATAAAACGAAATAGGCATAGCGTCTATATTTTATCAAAAATTGCGGTTTGAGCAAACCGATTGAGGTGAGAAAGGCCACAATGACAGGCAATTCAAACAAACAAGCAATCGGAATGGTCGTGTGAAACAGAAAGGCCAGATAGTTCTGCGCTGTCATCTGGACGGCAAATAAACCATCCCCTAAAGACAGCAAAACTTGTAAAATAGCAGGGCTGACAAAATAAAAACCAAAGGCCAAGCCCAAGACAAAGCTGAAAAATGTGGCTGGTATATAAGCAAAAATCGCTTTTGCCTCACTATTTCTCAGAGCAGGGCGGATAAATTCCCAAATCTGATAGACCATAAAAGGCAGGGTTAGTGAGAAAGCTATAAGGCTAGCCAAGCTAATATAAATCCAAAGGATGTCGTCTGGCCCCAATACAATCAGCTTCTGCTCAAAGGAAGCGGTCAGCCATTTGTAAATATCCGCTGCAAAAAGTAGACTGAGCAGAAAAATCAAACCGAACCAGACTAAGACAGCAAGGAAGCGCCATCTAAATTCCGTCAAATGCTCCACAACAGTCTGTTCCTTATTAGGCATCTGCTCGCTCCTTTTGCCGATTTCTAAAGGTCACATAAAGGACAACGACAAGAAAAATGGCTTGACTTAGTACTACTTCTAAGCTCGGATAAATTCCCAGCCAATCAATGGTTGGAAGATGAGACAGCAAGTGACTAGGAAAAATAGCTGTTAATTGCAGGGCATGAATGCTGACACCTAACATCTTAAAAGCCAAGGCATAAATCAGCCAGGTCAGACCAAAGAAAATACGATGAGGCCGAATGAGACTGCTGGCCTTGGTCATTAGAATTGCAAGCAAAACTAAAACCAAGATAGCAAGTCCCAATCCTAAAAAGAAATCTAGAGCAGTAATGCGCGGTAAAATTCCTGCGTAGAACAAGATGGTCTCTGCTCCTTCACGAAAGACAGCGAGAAAGCTCAGGGCAAACATGGAAATAAAACTACCACTAGCTGTCACTGCCTGCATCTGACTTTCCATGAAGTCATTCCATTTCTTGACAGAGGACTTACTGTGGAGCCAAATGCCGACCAAAATCATCATGACAACCGCAAAAATCCCCACTGCCCCCTCAATAATTTCACGATTGGAGCCAGAGGCGACGGCTGGAAAAAGAGTTTGCAGCAAAATGGCAATGGCAGCGCTAGCTAGTACTCCCAAGCCAGCACCAGTATAGACCCATTTGAGACCTTTTTTCATCTTGGAAGCCTTGAGCGTCGTGACAAGTGCCATCACGATCAAGAGAGCCTCAACGCCCTCACGCAGCAAAATCAGCATAGCATCAAAGAAAGTATAAGATCCGCTGGTGTCAATCTGTTCTAGCTCACTGATTAAGGACGCGAGCTGGTCTTGATACTCCTTATCCTTACCCTTCACCATGATGACAGGCGACTGGCTTTCTACTTTGGTATAGAGGGAGGGATTTTTAGTGCTGACATCTCCTTCAACGCTTGGCCAAATCGTGATAAATTTCTTCATCACAGCCTTGCCCTGCTTCTCGTCTCCTTTTTGGAAAGCAAGCAGAGCCTTTTTCAGAAGGCCAATACCATCCGCCAATGTAAGATTCTCACTGCTAGCAGACGCCTCTTCTCCCTTGACAAAGCTATCAATCGCTGCTCTCAAGTCATCATAGGAAGTTTGAATAGCTTCAAAATCCGTTGGCTCTGTCTCGATGGCACTCCGTAAAAAGGAAATGGCCGTCTCCACTTTGCCATAATGAGCCGTACTATGATCCCTTACCACGCCTTCATTGGCGGTCCAAGTCGAATTCATTTTTTTATAGGCTTCACGAATTTTTTCAAGATCCTTACTCTTAATCGCTGCCTGAAGAGCTTGAAATTTTGATTCTAGTTTATTGACCAGCTTAGTTTTTTCCGCCTCAAGATCAACGGGATTCTGCTCCTTTTCAAAAGCCAAAAGAGCAGCTGAAACCTTGGTCAGCTTGTCCTCTGTCACATCGCCTGAGATAGTCAAGGCCTTGTTGACTTCTTTCCCTGCAGCTGAGTCATGGTTGCTTAAAGCCGCAAATTCAGTCTGGATTTCTTCCAGCAACTCTTTGGCACTAGCTTGGTCACCCTTTTGAACGGCGGTACTGGCATCCGTAATCTTGATAAAGAGACTGCTATAGGAATCCTCAGCCGATACAGGCTGAGCTAGGAGTACGAGCGCCAAAAGTAAAAACAAGATCTTATTCAAATAATTTCTGACCAAGATATTCTCCTTCTTTGACGCCGCCGAAGCAAGCAAACAAGCCACTGCCCACATGGGTGATATATTCATTCATCTTATCCTGTGCTCCAAGATTGGTCTGCACTTTGATAAAGCTGTCAGGATCCTTTTGGAAAGAGATAAAAAGGAGGCCTGTATCAAATTGACCCGTTGTTTCGTCAATACCATCCGAATAAGAATAGGAACGGCGATAGAGAGGCCTGTCCACTTCTTTGGCCAGCCGTACATGAGCATCAACTGGAAGCAGGTCCAAGTCTACCTCGTCAAATTCATTCTTCTTGCCAAAGGGCGCTCCACTCTCCTTATAACGGCCAAAGGTATTTTCTTGCTCTTGTAAATTAGTCCGATCCCAAGTCTCAAGAAACATCTGGATCCGACGGACAGCCATGTAAGAGCCCCCCTTCATCCAGTCCTTGCTATTACACCAAACCACCTTGTCAAAATCTTTCTCCTTGGTGACATTGGCCGTGCCGTCTTTAAAACCAAATAGATTGCGGGGAGTAGACATACGATCGCCAATAGCAGCAAAGCCAGCCTGACTCCATTTCATGGTGACAGCATTTCGCGCTTTACGAACCAGATTGCGAACAGCATGAAAAGCCACCTGCTCATCATCCGCACAAGCTTGAATAACAATATCCCCACCAGTATATTTCTCTTTTAGTTGTTCCTTAGGGAAAGGAGGCAAGTCGCGGAATTCCTTAGGCTTTTTATCCTCCAAGCCCATTTTTTTCAGGAAAGAGGCGGAGATGCCAAAGGTCAAGGTCAGTCGATAAGGGTTGAGCCCAACTGTTTCTCCAGTATCTGTAGGTGGCAAGAGGGCATTAGAACCATCTTTTTTAACTAGCTCCCCATTGACCAACTTTTCACTGTAGGCGGTCCAGTCCTTGAACATCTGGATAATGGTCTCTTTATCCGTCGTATGCAAGTCCAGAATGACAAAATAGATATTCTTTTGCATGGCTGTTGTAATGCCAGCTTGATGCTCACCGTAAAAACTGATTTCTTCATCACCGTCAGCTAATTTTTTGTCTTCTTTCGCTTGATTAGCGAAAAAAGCAGATGCACCGGAGACACCAAGTGCTAAGCCTGCGCCTCCAATCCCTGCTTTTTTAAGAAATTCCCGACGATCCATTTTTTTATTAAACCATTTTTCGTCCTTGGTCATCTTCTTACTTCCCATCTAGGATGATACCCATTTGCGAGAGAGGCTCGCCTAGTTTTGTGACAGCTTCTCCTAACTCTTTAGTATCTTCCTTGCTCAATTCGGTATAAAGCTTATAATTCTTAGAATCCGTCATGTGCTTGTCTAACAAACTATTAACATTCTTGAACTCAGTTTCTATACTTTTTACCAGTTTTTCATCTTTCTTCTCAATCAAAGGCTTAAAGAGTTCGAAAATCTTTTCTGCCCCTTGAATATTAGCGCGGAAATCATACAAATCCGTATGTGAACAGATTTCTTCCTCACCAGTAATCTTGCTGGTCGCCACTTCGTTAAGGAGATCGACTGCACCAGTCAGCATGATATCTGGCGTAACCTCAACAGTCGCGATTTTAGCCTTTAATTCTTTGATGTCATTGACCAACTGGTCTGCATATTTCTCTGTACCAGCCGTTGTATTGCTTTCCCACAGAATTTTTTCAATCCGGTGGAAGCCTGACCAGCCTTCTTCGGTCTTATTTTCATCCACATAGTCAGCTAAGCGGAAGTCAATTTTCACATCAGACTCTCCGAAGCTTTCGGCAATCGGCTCTGAACGCTCATAGCTCATACGAATTAGCGGATACATTTTCTTGGCTTCATCAAGCTTTCCTTCTTTGAGCGTATCTCTGAATTTCTCCGTATCCGTCAATAATTGATCTATTTCTTTCTGTACAAAAGCTTTATACTCTGCTGTTGCCTTATCCAAAGCTTTCTGGTCAGAGGCCGATAGACTTGTTTTAGCTTCCGAACTGCTGGCACTTGTATTCGATTTTTGATTAGCAGCACAGCCAGTCAGTAAAATAGCTGTTGACAATAAGACAATTCCAAGTTTTTTCATCTTGACTCCTTTATTTTCCCTAAAAGGGGCAAATTCATATAAATTATAACAATTTATTTCTCATATTTCAATAAATTGTCAGATAATTATAATAAAACTTTCCTTTCTGAGCATAAAATGATCATTTCAAAGCAAGATATCCTTAATTTTGCCAATTTCTGACTTCTTAAGGACTACATAAATCGTATCTCCTAGGTAGAGACGACTGGCTCCGTTGACCGTTTGGGTCTTGCCCTTATGGATATTCATCGTGATTAAAACACCATGTGGCAGCTCCAATTCATGCACCTGCCGCCCTGCGATCTTTTCTGAAACAGGAATTTCAATCAGGGTCGTCTCACCGTCATCTTCAATCCGATCTGGCAGCATTTTTTCAAGCATGGCTTCATAGACAGGCGCTCCCTTCAGCAGATCCATAGCAATATAGGCCATTAGAGTAACCAAGCCCAGTGGCATAAGATTTCGAATATCTCCCACCATCTCTGTAACGAGAATCATAGCTGTCAGCGGAGCTTTGGAAATAGCACCAAAATACCCACTCATTCCCAAGATGATAAAGATTGGAAATTGTTCCTGCGTGATAAAGCCAGCCTCTACACAAAGGGCTCCAATTGCTGCACCTAGTAAAGAACCCAAAGCCAGAATGGGCAGAAAAATACCACCAGGAAGTCCGCTACCATAACTAATCATACTCCATACAAAACGGAGTAAGAAAAAGAGAATCAATGTTCCAACTGTGTAATGAGCACTCGTCAAAGACAAAATCAGCTGATTCCCGCCGCCCAGCAAATGAGGCAGAAAATAGCCAATCGGAATGATTAAAACAAAGGCAAAAATCGGATAGTAAGCTTTTGGTATTCTAAAAAATTTGCCTAGGGCTTCATAAACTAGATGAATATTAAGGACTGCTTTTTCATAGAGAAAACCTGCCAATCCTAAAAACAGGCCCATCAAGATATAAATCCAGTACTGATTCAGCCCCATGAAAGGAATATTATCCGGCATATCCAAAACAGGAGTCAGGCCAAATATAGACAGCGAAATAAAATTTGCCACTAAACTTGCAGCCAAGGTTGAAACCCAAAAGAAGCGGGAAAAATGATGGTACACTTCCTCAACAACAAAAAGCAAACCTGCAATTGGCGCATTAAAAGCCGCAGCCAAGCCCGCAGCTGCACCACTAGCAATCAAGGTCCGCTCCTCTACCGGACTCAAGTTCAGCCACTTAGATATGCCTTTTCCACTCATCGCTCCTAGCTGAATACTCGGTCCCTCACGTCCCAGCATCAAGCCACTGGAAATCGCTAAAATACCAACTAAGAATTTTTTCCAGAGAATGCTCCACCAAGAAAGTGACATCAAGCCTTTCAACTCGGCCTCAACTTGTGGAATCCCTGAACCTTTTATGTCCTTTTCTGTAGCTACCAATCTAGCATTGATAAAGACAATGAAAGTATACAAGAAAAGTAAACCCACCAGCCAAATCCACTCGCTCCTGCCCCTCATATAAGCCGCCTGAATCAAGTGAAAACTTTTCTCAATCAATAAACGAAATGCTCCCACTACTAGTCCAGCAAAAATGCCTACCAGAATCCCCCTGAACACTTGGGAAATAATAGAGCTGGATATAAAATTAAATTCTTTTTTCGTATCAGAAATCTGTTCTTTTTGTTTGATCATCATTTCTCTCCCAAAGACCTTATAGCAACATTTTAGCACAAAATATAGGCCAGAAACAAGGCGATAGCCATGAACATTTTACTTTTGAATGTAAAACTTTTAACATCAACTCTCTCAGAGTTAAAAGAATTCCAAAAATGCAGTTTGAGCATCAAAAAACGACCTTGAAGGTCGTTTCGTGTTTAGATTGACAAATCTTCCTGATCAATCTTTTGAGCTGTTCGATAAGCTTGGTAGAAAATGAAGACAGCCAAAGCAGTCATGACAGGAACGATGACTGGGATATCCGTTTCAATAGAAGTCAATGGAGAGTTCCAGAAGAAGTGGAGAACAAAAGCTGATAAGAAGTAAAATAGGCCAGCTTTAAAATAAGTTTTTTGAGTCTTAGCAAATCGGAACATCAGAGCTAATCCGATAGTGGTCAAAGCAGTATAGAGCCAGTGAGAAGCCACCCCGCCTGTGATACGCCCTAAAATACCAGAGATAGTGAAGGAAAATCCTTCAGGAAGGTCGGAAAGGATATAAGAAAAGTCCTCACTAATCTGAAAACCTATGCCAGCTGTAATTCCCAACAGTAAAAAGCCTTTAAGTTTTTTGAGTGGCACTAGATAGACAGCGAAAGCAACTGCCAAAAGCTTAAGCGGCTCTTCAACCAGCGGAGCTGCAAGGGCATTCTCCAGATAACTAATCACTGTATTCGGAAAGCTCGTGCTGACCCACTCGTGGATATAAGTATTGGCTAAGCCAGACGTCCATCCAGAAATGAATAGCCCACCTAGCAGAGCAATCCCCAGGCTAAATGCAGGTGTCTGCCATTTTTTACCCAAGCTGCGGATCAAAAGCAGAGCTGGAATGATATAGAGCAGAGCCAAAAGGGCTGACAGTCCGACAATCCCATAACTAGTACCTGACATACTGCCAGTAGTATAAGCTTGCGTCTCGTATTCCAAGCCAATCGCGCTTAGAAGGAGAAAAGTGAAAAGAACAATGTTTTTCTTCATATAACAACTTTCTAAAATTTTATTTTCATCTTAGTATAACAAAAAAATCTAAAATAGAACTAATTTTAAGACTCATTAGAATGATTATTAATTATTGTACTAGTTGATGAACATATAATATATATGCCTCATTCTGTATTGTATTGACAATTCAACTCGATAAAACAAGCAACAAAAAAGTCCCTCATCGGGACTTTCATTGATTATTTTTCAGCTGTAAGTGCAGCCATTGTGATGTAGTTGTAAGGTTTGTTAAAGTGTGGCAAGAAGAAGAGATCTGTCAAGGCCAACTTGTCAATTGTTACATGCTCTTGGATAGCAAGTGAGAACATGTGGATTCCCATACTAATTGCAGAGTCACGAGACACCATTTGCGCACCAAGGATTTCGCGGCTATCTTTGTCAAAGACAATCTTGATGGCAACTTCGTGATTGTCGTGTTTGATAAATTCTGGTTTTTGAAGATCGTTAAAGCCAGTTTCAGTTGCGTTATAGCCAGCCGCTTTTGCTTTTTCAAGTGTCAAACCAGTTGAAACCATGTGAAGACCATAGATAGAGATACCATTTGATCCTTGAACACCAATTCCTTCCAGTTCATGACCACAAGCGTTGTAAGCACCCACGATACCAGTACGAACAGCGTTAGATGCAAGAGCGATGTAGCTTGTGTCTTTACGTGCATTGTCATAAACAGTCGCACAGTCACCAACAGCGTAGACACCTGGAATAGAAGTTTCTTGTTTCTTGTCTACAAGGAAGGCACCGTTGCGGAAGAGTTCAATCTTACCGTCAGCAAGAGCTGTGTTTGGACGGAAACCAACTGCAAGAACAACCATGTCCACATCAAATGTTTCTTTGTCCGTTACCAAGCGTTCAACTTTACCATCACCTTGGATTGCTTTAACTGTTTGACCAAGAGCCAAGCGGATGTTGTGGTCTTCCAAGTTCTTCGCCATCATTTGAGTGAAGTCTTTGTCGTAGTAGCCGTTCAAGACCGTGTCTACGATATCGACAAGCACCACTTCTTTTCCAAGACGCTCGAAGGCTTCGGCAAGTTCTACACCGATGTAACCACCACCAACAACGGCAATGCGTTCAAGGTGTTTGCTCTTGTCCTCAAGTTTTTCAATAACTTCTTCAGCATTTTGGTACAATTTAACGAATTGGACATTTTCAAGAGTCGCTTTAAATTCGCGGTTCCCCTTAACGATTTCAACGCCTTCGATTGGAGGCAAGATTGGAGTTGAACCAGTTGCAAAGATCAATTTATCATAAGACTCTTTGTGTTCTTTACCTTCAACTTCTGCAGTCACAACTTTGTTATCGTAATCAATTGAAAGTACTGGTGAGTTCATGTAAACTTTAGCGCCTTTAGCTTCCAATTTTTCTTTATCAGAATAGAAGAGACCTTCTGGACCATCGATTTGTTCCCCAATCCAAAGTGCCATTCCACAACCAAGGAATGAAATATTTGAGTTTTGGTCAAATACAACAATTTCATTTTCATGACCAAAGTTGTCCAACATCGTATTAATACAAGCTGTACCAGCGTGGTTAGCACCAACTACAATGATTTTACTCATAGAATAATCCACCTTTAAATTTAATTTACCAAACTAGTATACCATGTATCTGTTAGCGTTTACAAGATATATGCTCAGAATTATTTAAAATTTGGCAAATAAATTTGATTTTAGACAAAAAATTTCAATTTTTCTGAAAATATTATATATTTACAATTGTGAAAACGGTATCTTTCTGTTATACTAATAGTGAAGATTAAGAAATTTAATAGGGAAGGTTGTGATAAAAGTGGATCTTATTTCTAGATCCATCCATTTAATGGGATCGACTATCACTATTTCGATTCTCCATGAAAATGCCGACAGTCTTTTAGACCAAGTATTTTCTCTCCTAAGATTGTATGAAAAGCGCTTTAGTGCAAATGATAACAGCTCTGAGCTCATGCAAATCAATCACGCTGCTGGTAAACATCCCGTTTGTGTCCATCCTGATTTGTTTGAGTTGATTGAGTTGGGAAAAAAACATAGTCTCGCTCCGGACAGTCATCTCAATATTACCTTGGGACCCTTGATTCAAACTTGGCGAATTGGCTTTGCAGATGCAAAAGTTCCCAGTCCAAAAGAAATCAAGCAAGTGCTGCCACTCACTGACCCTGAGTGTATCGAGTTAGATGCAATTGCCTCCAGTGTTTTTCTGACAATGGAAGGCATGAAAATCGACTTAGGCGCCCTTGCCAAAGGTTATATTGCGGATAAAATCGCTGCTTTTTTAAGAGGACAAGGTGTCACCTCCGCCCTCATCAATCTTGGTGGAAATATCTTAACCATCGGTCTAAATGAAAAGAATAATCGTTGCTGGCGGATTGGCATTCAAAATCCAACCTTGCCACGTGGAAACAACCTAGCTCTTCTGTCCGTTCAGAATCAGTCTGTCGTAACTTCAGGAATATATGAAAGAAAACTGCAGGTAGATGGCAGGGTTTATCATCATATTTTTGACCGCACCACAGGCTACCCAATTGACAATCAACTAGCTAGTCTCACGATTGTTTCATCAAAGTCCGTCGATGGTGAAATATGGACGACCCGTTTATTTGGGGAGAGCCCTACTTCCATCTTAGAGAAAGTCGAACAAGAAAATGGAATCGAAGCCTTCGTTATTACAGAAAATCATCAAATTTTTTATTCATCTGGTCTCAGCCCAGAAATCTTATCCTAAATCCAGAAAGGAACCTACTATGTTAAAATTTATCGGTCTAGTTGGTACAAACTCAAAGAAATCAACCAACCGCCAACTCCTTCAGTACATGCAAAAGCATTTCGCTGATAAAGCAGAAATCGAGTTGATTGAAATCAAAGATATCCCTATTTTCAACAAACCGTCTGATATGCAAGTTCCAGAGATCGTTAAAGAAATCGCTGCGAAAATCGAAGCTGCTGATGGTGTTATCATCGGAACGCCTGAATATGACCACTCTATTCCTGCTGTACTTATGAGTGCCTTGGCTTGGTTGTCTTACGGTATTTATCCATTACTTGGTAAACCAGTGATGATTACAGGAGCCTCTTATGGAACTTTGGGTTCATCTCGCGCCCAACTACAACTCCGTCAAATTTTGGATTCGCCAGAACTCAAGGCTTCTGTTATGCCAGGTTCTGAATTCCTACTTTCTCACTCACTTCAAGCCTTTGATAAAAATGGAGACTTGATTGACCTCGAAACCATTCAAAAATTAGACGCTCTTTTTGATGACTTCCGTTTGTTTGTTAAAATTACAGAAAAGTTATCAAGTGCCCAAGCACTTCTTCATCAAGAAGCTGAAAACTTTGACTGGGAAAAATTGTAAGAACTAGAAGGGAAAGAATCACATGAAATTTGTTGGACTTGTCGGCTCAAATGCAGACCAATCATACAACCGTAAATTACTAGAATTCATC